>NZ_JALW01000014.1:0-83203 GCF_000710795.1 Enterobacter sp. T1-1
TCAACCTTAAAAGGCCAGTGCATTGCCGAGTTCCTTGGTACCGGGTTGTTGATATTCTTCGGAGTGGGCTGTGTTGCTGCACTGAAAGTGGCGGGTGCCAGTTTTGGTCAGTGGGAAATCAGTATTATCTGGGGTCTGGGTGTGGCGATGGCCATCTACCTGACTGCAGGGGTTTCTGGCGCACATCTTAACCCGGCGGTGACCATCGCACTGTGGCTGTTCGCGTGCTTCGACGGACGCAAAGTTGTTCCTTTCATTATTTCTCAATTTGCCGGCGCGTTTTGCGCAGCGGCGTTAGTTTACGGGCTTTATTACAATCTTTTCATCGACTTCGAACAGACGCATCATATGGTGCGCGGCAGCGTCGAAAGTCTGGATCTGGCAGGTATCTTCTCAACGTATCCAAACCCGCATATCAATTTTGTGCAGGCGTTCGCAGTTGAAATGGTGATTACCGCTATTCTGATGGGCGTTATCCTGGCGCTGACCGACGACGGAAACGGCATTCCGCGCGGCCCGCTGGCACCTCTGCTGATTGGCCTGCTGATTGCGGTGATCGGCGCATCCATGGGCCCGCTGACCGGCTTCGCGATGAACCCGGCGCGTGATATCGGACCAAAAGCGTTCGCCTTTATCGCAGGCTGGGGCGACGTGGCCTTCACCGGTGGCAAAGACATTCCTTACTTCCTGGTTCCGCTGTTTGCGCCGGTTGTCGGGGCTGCGCTGGGTGCGTTTAGCTATCGCAAATTAATTGGTCGCCACTTACCGTGCGACACCTGTGTGGACGAGGAGAAAGAGACGACTTCTACCGCACAACAAAAAGCTTCGCTGTAATCTGACTACGGGACTTACACCATGACCGAAAAAAAATATATCGTTGCGCTCGACCAGGGCACCACCAGCTCCCGCGCTGTCGTAATGGATCATGACGCGAACATTGTCAGCGTGTCACAGCGTGAATTTGAGCAAATCTATCCTCGTCCAGGCTGGGTAGAGCACGACCCGATGGAGATCTGGGCATCGCAAAGCTCCACGCTGGTCGAAGTGCTGGCGAAAGCCGATATCAGTTCTGACGAAATAGCCGCGATTGGTATTACCAACCAGCGTGAAACGACAATCGTCTGGGAACGTGAAACCGGCAAGCCAATTTATAACGCCATCGTCTGGCAGTGTCGTCGTACGTCAGAGATTTGCGAACAGCTGAAGCGCGACGGTATGGAAGAGTACGTCCGCAGCGCCACGGGCCTGGTGGTCGACCCGTATTTCTCGGGTACCAAAGTGAAGTGGATCCTTGACCACGTGGAAGGTTCACGTGAGCGTGCAAAACGCGGCGAACTGCTGTTCGGTACCGTCGATACCTGGCTTATCTGGAAGATGACCCAGGGTCGCGTCCACGTCACGGACTACACCAACGCCTCGCGCACCATGCTGTTCAACATCAACACGCTGGAGTGGGATGATAAGATGCTGGACGCGCTGGATATTCCACGCGCTATGCTGCCAGAAGTACGTAAATCTTCTGAAGTGTACGGTCAGACCAACATCGGTGGTAAAGGCGGCACGCGTATTCCTATCGCCGGTATCGCCGGTGACCAGCAGGCGGCGCTGTTCGGCCAGCTGTGTGTTAAAGAAGGGATGGCGAAAAACACCTACGGTACCGGCTGCTTTATGCTGATGAATACCGGCGAGAAAGCGGTGAAATCAGAAAACGGTCTGCTGACCACCATCGCCTGCGGCCCACGCGGTGAAGTGAACTATGCGCTGGAAGGTGCGGTGTTCATGGCGGGTGCATCCATCCAGTGGCTGCGCGACGAAATGAAGCTTATCAGCGATGCGTTCGACTCCGAGTACTTCGCCACCAAAGTGAAGGATACCAACGGTGTGTACGTGGTACCTGCATTTACCGGTCTGGGCGCACCGTACTGGGATCCGTATGCACGCGGCGCGATTTTCGGCCTGACGCGTGGCGTGAATTCTAACCACATTATTCGCGCCACCCTGGAATCTATCGCTTACCAGACGCGCGACGTACTGGAAGCGATGCAGGCTGACTCCGGCATCCGTCTGCACGCTCTGCGCGTGGACGGCGGTGCGGTCGCGAACAACTTCCTGATGCAGTTCCAGTCCGACATTCTGGGCACCCGCGTGGAACGCCCGGAAGTGCGCGAAGTGACCGCGCTGGGTGCGGCGTACCTTGCGGGTCTGGCGGTCGGCTTCTGGCAGAATCTGGACGAGCTGCAGGAAAAAGCGGTTATCGAACGTGAATTCCGCCCTGGCATCGAAACCACCGAGCGTAACTACCGCTACAGCGGCTGGAAGAAAGCGGTGAAACGCGCCCTGGCGTGGGAAGAGCACGACGAATAATACACAGTTCACCCCCTCACCCCGGCCCTCTCCCCAAAGGGGAGAGGGTGTTTTTAGTCCCCTCGCCCCTTTGGGGAGAGGGTTAGGGTGAGGGGCCATTCAGACCGCACCATCTCCACTCTGTGATAAACTTCGTGCAATTCCTTTTGATTGCACGAGTACCTCATGAAACGTGAACTTGCTATCGAGTTTTCCCGCGTTACCGAAGCCGCTGCCCTGGCAGGCTATAAATGGCTTGGCCGTGGCGACAAAAATACCGCCGACGGTGCGGCTGTCCATGCCATGCGCATTGTCCTCAATCAGGTCAATATTGACGGCACTATTGTGATCGGCGAAGGCGAGATCGACGAAGCGCCAATGCTCTACATCGGTGAAAAAGTGGGTACCGGCAAAGGCGATGCCGTGGATATCGCCGTCGACCCGATCGAAGGCACACGCATGACGGCGATGGGTCAGGCCAACGCGCTGGCCGTGCTGGCCGTGGGTGATAAAGGCTGCTTCCTCAACGCACCGGATATGTACATGGAAAAGCTGATTGTCGGTCCAGGCGCGAAAGGCGCCATCGACCTCAGCCTGCCGCTGGAAGAGAACCTGCGTAATGTCGCCAGCGCGCTGAACAAGTCGCTGAGCGAACTCACCGTCACCATTCTGGCGAAACCGCGTCACGACGCTACCATCGCGCAGATGCAAAAGCTGGGCGTACGCGTGTTTGCCATTCCGGATGGCGACGTGGCGGCCTCCATTCTGACCTGCATGCCAGACAGTGAAGTGGATGTCCTGTACGGGATTGGCGGCGCGCCGGAAGGCGTGGTCTCTGCTGCGGTGATCCGCGCGCTGGATGGCGACATGCAGGCCCGCCTGCTGCCTCGTCATGAGGTCAAAGGCGACAACGAAGAGAATCGCCGCATTGGCGAAGATGAGCTGGCGCGCTGTGAGGCAATGGGTATCGAAGCCAATAAAGTCCTCGCACTTCACGAAATGGCCCGCAGCGACAACGTTGTTTTCTCCGCGACCGGCATCACCAAAGGCGATCTGCTGGATGGCATCACCCGCAAAGGCAACATGGCGACCACGGAAACGCTGCTGATCCGCGGTAAATCGCGCACCATTCGTCGCATTCAGTCAATTCACTATCTCGATCGTAAAGACCCGGACGTACAGACGCACATTCTGTAAAACCGTTTGATCGATAGAGCTTTCCAGCCCGAATGGGCTGGATATCTTCATCACAAATACGGAAGATAGATCCGAGAAACAGCACAGGAGAAGATCATGGCGGACTGGGTAACAGGTAAAGTCACTAAGATAAAATTCTGGACCGATGCGCTATTTAGTCTCACCGTGCACGCCCCCATCCATCCGTTTACGGCCGGACAGTTTGCCAAACTGGGGCTGGATATCGACGGCGAACGCGTGCAGCGCGCTTACTCGTACGTCAACGCGCCCGATAATCCGGATCTCGAGTTTTATCTGGTTACCGTCCCGGACGGCAAACTTAGCCCGCGCCTGGCGGCGCTTAAACCCGGTGATGATGTCCAGATTGTGAGTGACGCAGCAGGTTTCTTTGTGCTGGACGAAATTCCGGACTGCGAAACCCTGTGGATGCTGGCAACCGGCACGGCCATCGGCCCCTATCTCTCCATTCTGCAGTACGGCAAAGACCTGGAGCGGTTTAAAAACATCGTGCTGGTGCATGCCGCGCGTTACGCCGCAGACTTAAGCTATCTGCCGCAGATGCAGGAGCTGGAGCGGCAGTATGCCGGAAAGCTGAAAATCCAGACCGTGGTAAGCCGCGAAACGGCAGCAGGTTCGCTGACCGGCCGCGTGCCGGCATTAATTGAGAGTGGAGCCCTGGAAGAGGCCGTTGGCTTGCCGATGCGTGCCGAAACCAGCCACGTGATGCTGTGTGGTAACCCGCAGATGGTACGGGACACTCAGCAGCTTCTGAAAGATACCCGGCAGATGACGAAACACCTTCGCCGCCGACCGGGTCATATGACCGCCGAACACTACTGGTGATCAGCGGTATTTCACCTCAAGGGTGTCTTTACCGTATTTGTTTTCGCTCTGGGTGCCGATGAACGCACCCAGATCGATAACCATCATCACAAAGATAATGGTCGGTAGCAGTCTGCCCACCACCCAGGGGAGGATGGACGGAAGTATTGACCAGTTCCCGGCGACCAGCATCCACGCCAGAATAATCAGAAAAGCCCATGCACCGGAACGACCGCGATCGTGCAGGCGTTTCACCACTACGGCTGCGGTTGGCCACAGTAAACAAACTAGCGCAAACGCCGCGGTTTGCGTGCTCAGCCATGCGTTATAGGCCACAAAAAACAGAAGCAGCATGGCGATAATCCACGTCGCCATCCAGATCCAGAAATCACGGCGTCCAATACGCCCTTTGAATGAAAACAACCACTGCTGTATGGTCATGTAAGGTTCCTTATTATCATATCGTGCGCATTTTACCCTGGAGTTGTGACCTTTTGACAAGCCGACCAGATATCGATTTAATCATGAGCACTTACGGCCAGGGACAATGTTGATGAAAAATTCGGCACACCTTCTTTTCCTGTGTTTCGCGATGCTGAGCGCCGGTCTCCCCCTGCACGCCGCCGAACCCCCTGCTCCGACAACCGCGCCCTACCTCCTGGCGGGTGCGCCATCGTTCGATCAGTCCATCAGTCAGTTTCGTGAAACGTTTAACAAAACCAATCCAACGCTGCCGCTGGATGAATTTCGCGCCATTGATGGCGCTCGCGATACTCCAAACCTGACCCGTGCCGCCAGCAAGATTAACGAAAACTTGTACGCTTCCACTGCGCTGGAGCGCGGTACGCTAAAAATCAAAAGTATGCAGATCACCTGGCTGCCGATTCAGGGGCCAGAGCAGAAAGCCGCCAAGGCGAAGGCGCTGGAGTACATGAGCGCGGTGCTGCAGGCATTTACGCCCGCACTGACAAAAAAACAGAGCCAACAAAAGCTGCAAAAACTGCTGGTTACGGGTAAAAACAAGCGCTATTACACCGAAACCGAAGGCGCGGTGCGCTATGTGGTGGCGGATAACGGCGAAAAAGGCCTGACCTTCGCTGTTGAACCGATTAAGCTGGCACTATCTGACGCACTCGGAGGGGCGAATTAATGACAAAAAGCAAAGCCTTTCGAGGGAAAATCTCTATACTGATTCACAGACCATGCTGCCCGTCAGGGTGGCCATATTCCTTAATTCGCTTATTTAGCGTGGAGAATTGAAATGCGACATCCTTTAGTGATGGGTAACTGGAAACTGAACGGCAGCCGCCACATGGTAAACGAACTGGTTGCGAACCTGCGTAAAGAGCTGGCTGGCGTGACTGGCTGCGCGGTTGCTATCGCTCCGCCGGATATGTACCTGGATCTGGCTAAACGTGCCGCTGACGGCAGCCACATCATTCTGGGCGCACAGAACGTTGACGTTAACCTGTCTGGCGCATTCACCGGTGAAACCTCCGCTGAAATGCTGAAAGATATCGGCGCCAAATACATCATCATCGGCCACTCTGAGCGTCGCACCTACCACAAAGAATCCGACGAGTTCATCGCGAAGAAATTTGCGGTGCTGAAAGAGCAGGGTCTGATCCCGGTTCTGTGCATCGGTGAAACCGAAGCAGAAAACGAAGCAGGCAAAACGGAAGAAGTGTGCGCACGTCAGATCGACGCTGTGCTGAAGACGCAGGGCGCGGCAGCATTCGAAGGCGCGGTTATCGCTTACGAGCCAGTCTGGGCGATCGGTACCGGCAAATCTGCAACCCCAGCGCAGGCTCAGGCGGTTCACAAATTCATCCGTGACCACATTGCGAAAGCCGACGCGAAAGTGGCAGAGCAGGTCATCATCCAGTACGGCGGTTCCGTAAATGCCTCTAACGCGGCAGAACTGTTCACCCAGCCAGACATCGATGGCGCGCTGGTTGGCGGTGCATCCCTGAAAGCTGACGCTTTCGCGGTGATCGTTAAAGCGGCAGAAGCGGCTAAACAGGCGTAATGCTGTTGTGGCGGGTGGCGCTTGCGCTTACCCGCCCTACAAAATCGCTACAAACGACCTAAAACGCTAAACCACAGATAATCCAGCGGCAGCAGCACCAGATACGTGGCAATTGCCAGCGCCAGACAGAGCACCATCCCCGCCCTTGCAGGCACCTTTCCTAAGCCCATCGCCACCACTATCGGCGACGCCTGATACGGCAGCAGCGGCGTGGAATAGCCCAGCACCTGAATCATGATGACAGACAGTAGCGGAAAGCCCGTCGCCTCTGAAAAATTCTGCGCCAGCGTGGTATAGAGCGCCGGAACACCGTTAGCCGTCATAATAAAGTTCAGTGCCGTGGTGATCCCGGTCAGCGCCAGGAAACTGGTGAACGGTCTGTCGGCGTCCAGCGGCATTATCTTCAGCAACGCCTCCCCCACCGCCGGACCGATACCGGTTTGCGTCACCACAATGGCCAAACCGAGGATGCCTGCCACATAAATACAGGTGCGCATATTCACCCCCGCCGAGAACTCTTCTCCGGTGATAAAACCTACGCGTGGCAGCATCACAATGACCGATGCCGCAAGTCCGGTCCATGCCGGCCCCACAGCGTGCCAGCTCTCCGTCACCCACATTCCCAATACCACCGCCAGCAGCCAGGCAAGGCGTTTTTCATCACGCCCCATCGGTTCAGCAGGTGCCAGATCCCTGGGCGGCTTCGGGCTACCGGGGAATAACCAGCAGATTAAACCAATCAGAATCAACCCTTTGAGAATACCGAGCACGGGCGTGTGCAGCAGCAGATAAGGCACGTAGTTCAGATGAATACCGTATGATCCCTCTGCCGCGCCGCTCATCACCAGATTGGGAACGTTGGCAGGCAGGATGGTGGCCGAAAGCTGGAAGGTGCCGAAACCAACGGCCAGCGCCAGGCCAAACCAGGCGCGCGACCCGTCGGCAATACCGGCACGTTTTGCCATCGCGGCCACGATGGGCATCAGCAGCGCGATACGCCCCATGTTCGACGGCATCACAAACGCCAGGGCATAACTCAGCAGAACCACGCTGGCCACCATTAGCACCCAGGAGTCGGTAAGCCGGGCGGAGAGCGCCCGTGCAGCCCTGTCAGCCAGACCGGTTTTCCGGATTGCCACACCAAGCACAAAGCCGCTGAACACCAGCCAGAAGGCAGACGAGGCAAAGCCGCCAAAAATGACCTCCGGCGGGGCAATTCTGGCGGTCATCGCTGCCGTGAAGAACAGCAGCGCGGTAATGAATTCCGGCAATAGCGACGTCGCCCATAACACAATGGTGACGCCGACGATCGCTGAGGGCACAAACAGAGGGTGGGTTAACCAGAGCGACATGCCTGTCTCCTGTCGTTTTTTTCAGCAAGTCTACGGCGACAGGCAGGACGAGTAAACGCTATTTATGGTGGGGTCACTTCAGGATATCGCATTGATGATCCTGCAATTCCTCAGCCGACGCGCGGTTAAGCATCAGCAGATTACGTTCGGTTGCCAGCAACACAAACGAGCCATCAGACTGCTGGGCCATCGCCAGCGCGAAGCGCCCCATATGGTCACGCGCTTCCGGCAGCTCTTCCGCCAGCATCATAAACGGACTCCGCTGCACCAGCTCGTTCTCCGTCACCCGGCGAGCGAGATATTCATGTCCTTCCAGTCCACCGGGAAGGGGCAGCCATTGGGTGCTGATTTGCCCCTGCGCGGCATTGAGCTTCTCGCGCACGTCCGGGCGCAGGCAGGAGATGTGGATATGGAAATGATTCTGCGTGCGGCCCGTGGGTGAGTTGATGGTCAATGAAATTGCGCTGTCTGGCACCTCGGATCCGTGCTTCATGCTCATAAAGCTACGGGCCTGCCATGCCAGCCAGAAGAAGTT
The DNA here is from genome assembly GCF_000710795.1 of Enterobacter sp. T1-1. Taxonomy (NCBI): domain Bacteria; kingdom Pseudomonadati; phylum Pseudomonadota; class Gammaproteobacteria; order Enterobacterales; family Enterobacteriaceae; genus Enterobacter; species Enterobacter sp. T1-1. The sequence goes on from NZ_JALW01000014.1 coordinate 8,279, forward strand.
CGGTGTTTGAGGCTTTGTCAGAAGTGGGCTTTCGGTGCCGTTGATGCGGTAGGTGGGCATCAATAAGTACTGCAGCGGACCGTTGCGATCCTTGAACACCACATAGCCCGCGTCAGGTTTCACCTGTGCACACGGCGCCGGATTGCGGTGCTGGATCTGATTCGGCACACACTGGTCCAGCACGATGTGACGCAACGCATTCGGATTACCTGCTTTCATCCAGTACACGCCACCCGCGGCAAGGGCGATAACAATCAGAATCAGTAAGATAATTTTTTTCACAATGCGTTCCCTGTTTTCGATAGAGGCCAAAGAGTAACGCAAAATGATGACCAAATAAAAAACCCGGCGGATTTCTCACACCGGGTCACCGTGTCGTTCGTTACAAAAGCCTAGCGTTTGCTGATCTGATCGAATGTACCGCCGTTAGAGAAGTGGTCTTTCTGGGCTTTTGTCCAGCCGCCAAACTCATCATCAATGGTGAAGAGCTTCAGTTTGGGGAAAACGCTGTCGTATTTCTTCGCAACCGCCGGATCGCGTGGGCGATAGAAGTTTTTCGCCGCAATTTCCTGGCCTTCTGGCGAATAGAGATACTTCAGGTAGGCTTCCGCCACCGCTTTGGTCCCTTTCTTATCGACCACTTTATCCACCACAGAAACGGTCGGCTCGGCGAGAATAGATTCGCTCGGGGTCACGATCTCGAATTTGTCTTTACCCAGTTCGTTGGTTGCCAGCAGGGCTTCGTTTTCCCAGGCAATCAGCACATCGCCAATGCCGCGCTCTACGAAGGTATTGGTGGCGCCACGTGCGCCGGAGTCGAGCACTTCAACGTTTTTATACAGCGCTTTGACGAACTCCTGAGCCTTGGCCTGATCGCCATTGTTGTGATGCAGGGCATAGCCCCAGGCTGCCAGGTAATTCCAGCGTGCGCCGCCGGAGCTTTTCGGGTTCGGCGTGATGACCGATACGCCAGGTTTAACCAGGTCGTTCCAGTCATGGATCTGTTTCGGGTTGCCTTTACGCACCAGGAAAACGATGGTCGAAGTATATGGCGCGGAGTTATCCGGCAGGCGTTTGATCCAGTTTTTGTCGATGCGGCCACGTTCGGCAATTGCGTCCACATCGTAGGCCAGCGCCAGAGTCACCACATCCGCTTCAATGCCGTTGATGACGGAGGTCGCCTGCTTACCAGAGCCGCCATGAGACTGGCGAACCACCACGTTGTCGCCCGTTTCCTGTTTCCAGTGTGCCGCAAAGGCTTTGTTGTACTGCTCGTACAGCTCACGCGTCGGGTCGTATGACACGTTCAGTAACTGGATGTCCTTAGCCAGAACGCTGGTCGATGCCAGCAATAATGTTAAACCCACGCCCCATTTATTCATCGCCCAGCTCTCATGTGTAGTGTTTTGATGAATGCAGCGTGCCAGAAACGGAATTGATGATTAAAGAATAAAAAAAGATTGGCTATAACTTTGAGGAATAAAAAAGTGGATGAGTGGCCTGATGCCCTCACCCCAACCCTCTCCCACGGGAGAGGGCGCAACCATAAAAAACGGTAACCCTGGGGTTACCGTTTTGCATTTACCTTGCCGCCACCCGGCACAATACAAACACCGATCAGTACAGTTTTTTCGCGCAGTCCAGCCAGTCACCTTTGAACGGACGCTTCATGTTTTCGATGGCGTCGATGATGTCATGGTGAACCAGTTTTTCGTTCTGAATACCGACGCAACGACCGCCGTGACCCTGCAGCAGCAGTTCAATGGCGTACGCACCCATGCGGGAAGCCAGGATACGGTCGTATGGACCCGGGGAACCACCACGCTGGATGTGACCCAGAACGGTCGCGCGGGTTTCGCGTTTGGTTTCTGCTTCGATGTACTTCGCCAGCTCATCAACATCACAGATATGCTCGGTGATCGCGACGATGGCGTGTTTCTTACCTTTAGCGATACCGGCTTTGATTTCTGCAACCAGATCTTCACGGCTGAATTCCACTTCCGGAACCACGACGAACTCACAACCGCCCGCGATAGCCGCAGCCAGGGTCAGGTCACCACAGTAACGGCCCATCACTTCAACGATGGAGATACGCTGGTGAGAAGAAGAGGTGTCACGCAGACGGTCAATCGCTTCCACAACGGTACCCAGGGCGGTGAAGTAACCGATGGTGTAGTCAGTACCTTTGATGTCGTTGTCGATGGTGCCAGGCAGACCGATGCACGGGAAGCCCATTTCAGTCAGACGTTTTGCACCCATGTACGAACCATCACCACCGATAACAACCAGTGCGTCGAGGCCGCGTTTTTTCATGTTCTCGATAGCCACTTCACGCACGTGTTCGTCGCGGAATTCCGGGAAGCGCGCAGAACCGAGGAAAGTACCACCGCGGTTAATCATGTCAGATACGCTGTAACGGTCGAGCTGAACCATACGGTCTTCATACAGACCCAGATAACCATCATAGATACCAAAAACTTCCAGACCTTCCGTCAGCGCTGCACGAACAACCCCACGAATTGCCGCGTTCATGCCCGGCGCATCACCGCCGCTTGTCAACACACCGATTTTCTTAATCATGACTACCTCTGAACTTAGGAATGCAAAATTGAAATCTGTTGCCGGAAGAAACTTGTCGACCAACGAATACTGCAAATAGTATATCAACCACTTCTAGCTGAATTGATTCAGGTCAGACCAAATGGCGGTAATTTATACACAAAATGCTGGCCTGGCTCACTTTTTTACAACGAATTACGAAAGCCCAACATAACCGGGTACAACCGAGCAGGGATCCTGGTGAATAATGACGTCTGACCCAGGAAAACGCTGCAAAATCGCCTGCTCCACCTGCTCAGCAATAACGTGAGCCTGAACCAATGGCAGGTTGTCTTCCATTTCTATGTGAATCTGAATAAAGCGGGTCGGCCCTGACTGCCGCGTACGAAGATCGTGAGCACCACTGACACCCGGCCAGGAGGTCACGATAGTATAAATTTCATCGCGTTCTGCGTCGGGGAGCGCACGGTCAAGAAGCGATTGCACCGCGTCATACCCCATCCGCAAAGCGCTGTATAAAATATAGATGCCAATCCCTAACGCAAATAACGCATCGGCCCGATGCCAGCCATACCAGGCCAGACCGAGCGCAATAAGAATAGCGCCATTCATCATAACATCAGACTGATAATGAAGCATATCCGCCCGTACAGCCTGACTTTGCGTTTTTCGAACCACCCAGCGCTGGAACGTTACAAGAACAAGGGTGCATATAAGTGCAGCCACAGTCACCACCACGCCCACGCCGGGATCGTTCATGGGTGATGGCGAAACAAGATGCTGAATGCCGGTTAAAAACAGAAACAGCGCAGAGCCGGAAATAAACATACTTTGCGCCAGCGCCGCCAGCGATTCGGCTTTGCCGTGCCCGAAGGTGTGCTCTTCATCCGCCGGTTGCAGCGAGTAACGTACCACCAGCAGGTTGGTCAGCGAGGCGGCAATATCCATCAGCGAGTCCACCAGCGCCGCCAGAATACTGACCGAGCCCGTGTACCACCACGCGAATATTTTGATGACCAGTAAGCTTGAGGCCACGACCGTCGCGGCAATGGCGGCCCGGCTGACCAGTCTTCCATAGGATTGATTCATAAATACTCCTGTCATGCCATGCCGCTAGTATAACGGAAGGTTACGGAGTCAAAGGATGAATAAACGGTTAACACATCAGAATGAAGGGCAAAAAAAACCCCCACATCATGTGGGGGAAGACAGGGATGGTGTCTATGGCAAGGAAAACAGGGTTTACTGGTTACTACGGGTACTGCTATTGCTACTGAAAAGCGTCGTTTCTGAGCTTCGCTGCATCCGTGCAACCTTACGCAATTGGTCCATACGTTGCTGATGTTTCTGGTTCAAAACCGCTTGCTGCTCGGGCGACAACAGGTGGAACATCTGGTTGCGAACCTTCGCCATCTCTACCTGGCGGGCAACCTGCTCCTGTGCCATTTTTTCTGCCTGAGCACGTACAGCGTTTTCGTCAAAATTTTCTGCGGTGACAAGGCGATGCATTGTCTCCATTTCGCTAACATTAACAGGGGGCTGATCGTGTCGTGCCCTCTGCATCAGATCTCGCATCTGTTGACGCTGATGTTCGGTTAAACTTATGCCGTCAAACATATGGCTTTGGCTGCTGTGCTGCGCGATGCCCTCTTGTGAGGACGCGTTATCGCCGATGATAGCTACAGCGGCCTGGCTAAACGCACTGAACGCCAGCGTTGAGGCCATGACGGCAGCGGTAACTTTGCGCATCACTTGCTCCCAAAATCTTTCATGTCGCGATTCAACGAGAGACAGTCTACGATTCAGGCTGCAAACATGCGTCAGGGGGTGTAAAACAACGTAAAGTCATGGATTAGATAGCCTTGATGTCGTAATTTCTGCCTCGGAGGTATTTAAACAATGAATAAAATCCTGTTAGTTGATGATGACCGAGAGCTCACATCTCTTTTAAAGGAGTTGCTCGACATGGAAGGTTTCAACGTTCTGGTCGCCCATGATGGCGAGCAGGCGCTGAGTCTCCTTGACGACAGCATCGATCTACTTTTGCTCGACGTCATGATGCCGAAGAAAAACGGCATTGATACGCTGAAAGAGCTTCGCCAGACACACCAGACCCCCGTTATCATGCTGACCGCACGCGGCAGCGAACTAGACCGTGTACTCGGCCTTGAGCTGGGTGCGGATGACTATCTACCGAAGCCGTTCAACGACCGCGAACTGGTCGCCCGTATTCGCGCTATCCTGCGTCGTTCCCACTGGAGCGAACAGCAGCAGAATACTGACAACAGTTCACCGACGCTGGAAGTGGACTCCCTGAGCCTCAATCCGGGTCGTCAGGAAGCGAGCTTTGACGGTGAAACGCTGGAGCTGACCGGTACCGAGTTCACGCTGCTGTATCTGCTGGCGCAGCACCTCGGCCAGGTGGTATCGCGTGAACACTTAAGCCAGGAAGTGCTGGGTAAACGCCTCACGCCGTTTGACCGCGCCATCGATATGCATATCTCGAACCTGCGCCGCAAACTGCCGGAGCGTAAAGACGGTCATCCGTGGTTTAAAACCCTGCGTGGTCGCGGCTATCTGATGGTTTCCGCTTCATGATAGGAAGCTTAACCGCCCGCATCTTCGCCATCTTCTGGCTGACGCTGGCACTGGTTTTAATGCTGGTTTTGATGTTGCCAAAACTCGACTCACGCCAGATGACGGAGCTTCTCGACAGCGAGCAACGTCAGGGCGTGATGATCGAGCAGCACGTAGAAGCCGAGCTGGCAAACGATCCGCCAAACGATTTGATGTGGTGGCGCAGGCTGTTTCGCGCTATCGACAAATGGGCACCTCCCGGACAACGCCTGCTGCTGGTGACCAGCGAAGGCCGAGTGATTGGCGCGGATCGCAATGAAATGCAGATCATCCGCAACTTTATTGGCCAGGCGGATAACGCCGATCATCCGCAGAAGAAAAAATATGGTCGGGTTGAGATGGTGGGCCCTTTCTCAGTCAGGGATGGGGAAGATAACTACCAGCTCTATCTGATTCGCCCGGCGAGCAATTCCCAGTCCGATTTTATCAACCTGCTGTTTGACCGTCCGCTTCTGCTGCTGATTGTGACGATGCTGGTCAGTTCTCCACTGCTGTTATGGCTGGCGTGGAGCCTGGCAAAACCGGCGCGTAAGCTGAAAAACGCCGCCGACGAAGTGGCGCAGGGTAACCTGCGACAGCACCCTGAGCTGGAAGCCGGACCGCAGGAGTTTCTTGCCGCCGGGGCCAGTTTCAACCAGATGATCACCGCTCTTGAGCGCATGATGACCACGCAGCAGCGGCTGCTGTCGGATATCTCGCACGAACTGCGTACGCCGCTCACGCGGCTCCAGCTGGGCACCGCACTGCTGCGTCGCCGCAGCGGTGAGAGCAAAGAGCTGGAACGTATCGAAACCGAAGCCCAGCGTCTGGACAGCATGATCAACGATCTGCTGGTGATGTCGCGCAATCAGCAGAAAAACGCGCTGGTGAGCGAAACGGTGAAAGCCAATCAGCTGTGGCATGAAGTGTTAGACAACGCGGCGTTCGAAGCGGAACAGATGGGTAAATCGTTCACCGTCAACTTCCCGCCGGGGCCATGGCCGCTGTACGGTAACCCCAACACGCTGGAGAGCGCGCTGGAGAATATCGTGCGTAACGCCCTGCGCTACTCGCATACGAAGATTGAGGTGGCCTTCTCGGTGGATAAAGACGGTATCACCATCATTGTGGATGACGATGGTCCTGGCGTAAGCCCGGAAGATCGCGAGCAGATTTTCCGTCCGTTCTACCGCACCGACGAGGCGCGGGACCGTGAATCTGGCGGTACCGGGCTGGGTCTGGCGATTGTTGAAACCGCTATGCAGCAGCATCGCGGCTGGGTGAAAGCCGACGACAGTCCGTTGGGCGGGCTGCGGTTAACGCTGTGGCTACCGTTGTATAAGCGCGCGTAATCCCCTCACCCTAACCCTCTCCCCAAAGGGGAGAGGGGACTGCTCGGTGCGGTTTTTTCACCCTCGCCCCTTTGGGGAGAGGGCCGGGGTGAGGGGCACTATTTACCCCACAATCTCCGCGAATTATCCTCAATCTGCCGACTAGTGCGGCGTTTCTGCATCGTTCTTGTCCAGCTGGTGGATAACCCTGCCGCCGACAGCAGCCGATGATATTGCTCGTCATCAAACGGCATATGCCAGGCAATGGCACAAGCGTCATACACCGACACATCGCTCAGGCGCGACACCAGCTCCAGCGGCGCATCCGCAGACACCTGCCCCGCCAGCACCACCCGGTACAACCAGCCGGTTTTGCCCGCGCTCTGCAGCCGTGCGGACATGTCGTTAATGCCGAAATGGAAGTTAAGCTTGAAGCATGGCGAGCGCGGTTGCGTTACCTGAATCAGGGCATCACCCCAGCGGAAAATATCACCGATGAAGACGTTCTTCTCCGTCAGCCCTTCGGTGGAGAGATTCTCACCGAACGCGGGGGCGACGAACAGGTCCGCCTGTTCAGGGAATTCGGTTATCCAGTATTGATAATGCTCGCGCGGATAGTGGCACAGCGCGCGTTCGGGCCCGCCGTGGATTTTCTTCTCGGCCTGCTCGTCGCCCGCAAGCCCGAGCTCGGTTAACGTCAGCTCTCCGTCGACCTGCACTTTGCCGATGGCGCTCGGGCGGCTGCCGTCGTATTCCCTTACCTTGCCTGTAAACACATTCACCGGGTAATGCATCTCTACTCCTTCAGATACAAAAAAAGCGAGTCAACAGACTCGCTTCTCACAGGCATCAATGCAACCTTATTTTTTCGCGGCGAAACGCGCTGCAGCTTCGTCCCAGTTCACCACATCCCAGAAGGCTTTGATGTAGTCCGGGCGACGGTTCTGGAACTTCAGGTAGTAAGCGTGTTCCCACACGTCCAGACCCAGAATTGGGAAACCAGATGCGCCAGAGATCGCTTCACCCATCAGCGGGGAGTCCTGGTTTGCGGTAGAAACGACCGCCAGTTTGTCACCTTTCAGAACCAGCCACGCCCAGCCGGAGCCGAAACGGGTTGCAGCCGCTTTTTCGAATTCCGCTTTGAAGTTATCAACAGAACCGAAGTCGCGCTCGATAGCCGCTTTCAGGTCGCCCTGCAGGGTGGTACCGGTTTTCAGGCCTTTCCAGAACAGGCTGTGGTTAGCGTGGCCGCCCGCGTTGTTACGCAGTACGGTTTTCTTGTCCGCTGGCAGCTGGTCCAGTTTGGTGATCAGCTCTTCAACAGGCAGGTTAGCGAACTCTGGCAGGCTTTCCAGCGCAGCATTCGCGTTGTTCACATAGGTCTGGTGGTGTTTAGTGTGATGGATTTCCATCGTCTGCTTGTCGAAATGCGGTTCCAGTGCGTCATAGGCATACGGCAGGGATGGCAGTGTATAACTCATAATCCTCTCCATTAGTGTCGGGCGGCACAGCTGTTAATGCCGCGTAAGCAGTTGGTTCATTATAGTTAATTAAATGATATTGAAAATGATTATCAATGCCGTAGTTTTTATAAGGTTATTCGGGTTTTGCCAAATGACAAAATTGTGAGTCTGCTCACCCGGTTAACGTGCTGATTGCCATTCAGAACCAAAGTGCGGCAACCTTCTGAAGGTTCCTGAACCGCCTAATTTTTACACTCATCAAGTCGGGGGGAAGCCACCGGCTATAAAAACGATGAGGACGTAAAAATGAATCATGCGATTACGATGGGTATCTTCTGGCATTTGATAGGCGCAGCCAGTGCAGCCTGTTTCTATGCCCCGTTCAAAAAGGTGAAAGGGTGGTCGTGGGAAACCATGTGGTCGGTTGGCGGTACCGTCTCCTGGCTGATTTTGCCGTGGACCATTAGCGCCATGCTGCTCCCGGATTTCTGGGGCTACTTCACCTCCTTCAGTGCCTCCACCCTGCTGCCGGTGTTTCTGTTCGGTGCGATGTGGGGCATCGGCAACATCAACTATGGCCTGACCATGCGCTACCTCGGGATGTCGATGGGTATCGGCATCGCAATTGGCATTACCCTGATCGTCGGCACGCTGATGACGCCCATTCTTAACGGCAATGTCGATGTGTTGCTCAACACCAAAGGCGGGCAGATGACGCTGCTGGGCGTGCTTGTCGCGGTGATCGGCGTGGGTATCGTCACCCGTGCGGGTCAGCTGAAAGAGCGCAAGATGGGCATCAAAGCCGAGGACTTTAACCTGAAGAAAGGGCTGCTGCTGGCAGTGATGTGCGGCATCTTCTCGGCGGGCATGTCGTTCGCCATGAACGCCGCAAAACCTATGCACGAAGCGGCCGCCGCGCTGGGCGTCGACCCGCTGTACGTGGCGCTACCAAGCTACGTAGTGATCATGGGCGGCGGCGCGCTGGTAAACCTCGGCTTCTGCTTCATTCGTCTGGCAAAAGTGAAGGATCTGTCGGTAAAAGCCGATTTCTCACTGGCAAAATCCTTAATCATCACCAATGTGCTGCTGTCGATGCTGGGCGGCCTCATGTGGTATCTGCAGTTCTTTTTCTACGCCTGGGGTCACGCCAGCATTCCACCGCAGTACGACTACATAAGCTGGATGCTGCACATGAGCTTCTACGTACTGTGTGGCGGACTGGTTGGGCTGGTACTGAAGGAGTGGAATAACGCCGGGCGTCGTCCGGTGGGCGTCCTGAGCCTGGGCTGCGTGGTGATCATCATTGCCGCTAACATTGTCGGCCTCGGCATGGCGAACTGATTACGCTGCCTTTCGACTGCGATGACGCCACTGAACCGGCGTCATCCCCACCTCGCGGTTAAATACCACCGAAAAGTAATTACTGTCCTCAAACCCGCAGCGCATCGCCACCTCACTGACCATCAGCTCCGTATGCTTCAACAGATACTGGGCGTGGCAGATGCGCAGCTGGCGCAGGTAGTGGTTCACCGTCATCCCCGTCTGGGTGCGGAACTGCTGGCGCAGCGCGCGCTCGCTGCACTGCTCCTGCTCGCAGAATTTTTCCAGCACAAAACTTTTGTTCAGGCTGCCCGCAAGCCGGGCGATCAGCTTGTCCAGCAGCGCTTCCTGAACGGTCGCGGAGGGGTTATCGGTAGCGTAACGATGGCGTTTGAGAGTCATGACCAGCTGGGCGAACAGCAGTTCCGCCATCGGGTTTGCGACCGGATCGTGCTTCTGGCTCTCCTGCTCCAGCTGGGAGATCGTCTGGCGCACCTGCGCCATACCGCTGCTGCTCAAGCGCCAGTGGGGTTCGCCTCTGGCATTGAGAAAACCGGGGATATGGGCCGCCCAGTCGACGTTCAGTTTGAGCCTGTCCGGGCAGTAGATCACGTTCTGCAACACCAGATCGTTAACCGAGGCGTAGGCGTGTTTGTCTTCGGCGCGAATGTAAAACAGATCGCCACGCGTAATGCGGTAGGGCCTGTCATTAAGGATGTGTAAGCCGTTGCCGCGCCACACCAGCACCAGCTCACAAAATTCGTGGGTATGCTCGGCAAAGACATTTTGCGGGTAGCGGTCGGCCACCGCGACGGCCTGACTCGCGGAGGCAAAAAAATCATCTTTGCGAAGAATTAACTGAGCGGCCACACCACAACCTCTACGGTGAATAACCGGACATTATTAGCCTTTTTGCGGCAATAAAACGGTGATTGCCTTCGCGTTACTGGAGTGAAGCATCCTTCCCCTGACGGATATCGCGCGGCGACCAGCTAAACTCGCGGCGAAAAAGGGTCGAAAAGTGATTACTGTCGCCGAAACCGCAGCGATAGGCGATATCCGTGACGCTTTCATCGGTATGACGTAAAAGATGACGCGCCTTAATCAGGCGCAGGCGATTGAGGTAGCGCTGGGGCGTCAGCCCGGTGTGTTGCTTGAGCTGACGATGAAGCGTGCGTAACGACAGCGAAAACTCATCCGCCAGCGCTTCCCAGCACACGTCCTCGGCGAAATGGTCCTCCAGCCAGGCCATCAGCTGGTTCAGCCGCGCGTCGTTATTTGCCAGCCCTTCCACCAGAGAGCTGCGACGCAGCAGCACCAGCAGCTGCATAAACAGCAGCTCGCGGGTGGCAATGGCATGGGTCTCCTGCCCGTCCTCGCTCTGCTCCAGTTGATTCACCAGCTGGCGCACCTGCTGCAACGTGGACTGATTCACCCGCCAGTGAGACGGGTAGTGCCCATCCTGCTCCTGAGGCAGGAGCTTGTTCAACCCCGACAGAAACTGGAACGCGTCCGGCGAACGATAGAGCACGTTGGTCAGGCACAGATTGTCGGTATGTTCATACAAATGCCTGTCGTGATCGCGCACGAAGCACACCATACCGCCGCTGATGGTGTACGGCTGGCCGTTAAAGACGTGAATGCCTGTCCCATGCTCGACAATCACAATTTCATGAAAATCATGATGATGTTCAGGAAACGCAGCCTGCGGGAGCCGTGGCTCAATCGCGACCGGAGACGTTCCCGACGGGAAAAAATCGACGCTGTGCAGTACGGTCATAACGGCCCCCACCAATGAGAAAAGTTCTCAAAATAGTAATTAAGGCCTTCCACACTCACCTTAAATTTTTGACAGCAAACATCGCAAAAGCTGTCCATTTTTCAAGAAACAGACGGAAAAATCGGGAAATGCGGTCAGCGTCACATTGCCCGAAAACCCCGCCCTGACTGGAAATTGTGAACTCCCTCACGTTCATCTTTGCTTTCTTGCCAGCGCGAGATTCGGGCTGTCAGTGACGAGAAGGTGGTCTTTTCTTCCCTTTTTTACACTCAGCACCAATGACTTAAGAAGGGACCTGACCATGACTTTTCGCCATTGTGTGGCTGTCGATTTAGGCGCATCCAGCGGCCGCGTAATGCTCGCCACCTGGGACTGCGGCAAGCGCACACTTACGCTTCGCGAAATGCACCGTTTCGCCAACTGCCTGCAAAAACAGGACGGTTTTGATACCTGGGATATTGATGCCCTGGAAGCGGAGATCCGCACCGGGCTGAACAACGTCTGCAACGACGGCATTCGCATCGACAGCATTGGCATTGATACCTGGGGGGTGGACTACGTTCTGCTCGACAGCCACGGCGACCGCGTCGGCCTGCCCGTCTCGTATCGCGACAGCCGCACCGACGGGCTGATGACACAGGCCATCGCGCAGCTTGGCAAGGACAACATCTATGGCCGCAGCGGCATTCAGTTTCTGCCCTTTAACACGCTGTATCAGCTGCGCGCGCTGGTTGAGCAGCAGCCGGAGCTGGTCAAAAAGGTGGCGCACGCGCTGCTGATCCCGGACTACTTAAGCTACCGGCTGACCGGCAACATGAACTGGGAATACACCAACGCCACCACCACGCAGTTGGTCAACATTAACACCGACAGCTGGGATGAAATCCTGCTGGCCTGGACCGGCGCTTCGCCTTCCTGGTTCGGCACGCCGACCCATCCGGGTAACGTAATCGGTTACTGGATTTGCCCGCAGGGGAATGAAATCCCGGTGGTCGCCGTCGCCAGTCACGACACCGCCAGCGCGGTGATTGCATCTCCGTTGGCCGGTAAAGACGCGGCCTATCTCTCTTCCGGCACCTGGTCGCTGATGGGCTTTGAGAGCAAAACGCCGTACACCAGCGACGCCGCGATGGCAGCAAACATCACTAACGAAGGCGGTGCCGAAGGCCGCTACCGCGTGCTGAAGAACATCATGGGGCTCTGGCTGCTCCAGAGGATGCTGAAAGAGCAGCACATTGCCGACCTGCCTGCGCTTATCGCAGAGACCGAAAAGCTGAAGGCCTGTACGTTCCTGATCAACCCGAACGACGACCGCTTTATTAACCCGGTGCATATGAGCGCCGAAATCCAGGCCGCCTGTTTCGAAGCCGGGCAGCCGGTGCCTTCCCGTCCTGCCGAGCTGGCGCGCTGCATTTTTGACAGCCTGGCCCTGCTCTACGCGGATGTTCTGAGCGAGCTGGCAAGCCTTCGCGGCAAACCGTTCAGCCAGCTGCATATCGTGGGCGGCGGCTGCCAGAACCAGCTGCTGAACCAGCTCTGCGCCGATGTCTGCGGCATCACCGTGGTGGCGGGTCCGGTGGAGGCCTCAACGCTCGGCAACATCGGTATTCAACTGATGACTCTGGACGAACTTTCAGACGTCGACGAATTCCGTTCGGTGGTCACCGCGAATACCCGCCTGACCACCTTTACCCCTAATCCCTGCCATGAAATTGCCCGCTACCGGGCGCAGTTTCAGCAAAAACGACTGACTAAGGAGCTTTGCGCATGACCACTCAACTTGAACAAGCCTGGGACCTGGCTAAACAGCGTTTCGCCGCCGTCGGCGTGGATGTCGACGCGGCGCTGCGCCAGCTCGACCGTCTGCCGGTCTCCATGCACTGCTGGCAGGGCGATGACGTCGCCGGCTTCGAGAACCCGGGCGGTTCTCTGACGGGTGGCATTCAGGCGACGGGTAACTACCCGGGCAAAGCGCGCAACGCCACCGAACTGCGTGCGGATCTGGAACTGGCGCTGAGCCTGATCCCGGGGCCCAAACGCCTGAACCTGCACGCGATCTATCTGGAGTCCGACGAGCCGGTGGCGCGTAACGCAATCAAACCGGAGCACTTTAAAAACTGGGTGGAATGGGCCAAAGCCAACAAGCTGGGTCTGGACTTTAACCCGTCCTGCTTCTCGCACCCGCTGAGTGCGGACGGGTTTACCCTTGCGCATGCCAACGACGAGATCCGTCAGTTCTGGATCGACCATGTTAAAGCTTGCCGCCGCGTCTCGGCCTGGTTTGGCGAGCAGCTTGGCACGCCGTCGGTGATGAACATCTGGATCCCGGACGGCATGAAAGACATCACCGTCGACCGTCTCGCCCCGCGTCAGCGCCTGCTGGCCGCGCTGGATGAGGCCATCAGCGAAAAACTCAACCCGGCGCACCACATCGATGCGGTGGAGAGCAAGCTGTTCGGCATTGGCGCGGAGAGCTATACCGTCGGCTCGAACGAGTTCTACATGGGTTACGCCACCAGCCGCCAGACCGCGTTGTGCCTGGACGCCGGTCACTTCCACCCCACAGAAGTGATCTCCGACAAAATCTCCGCCGCTATGCTCTTCGTGCCGCGCCTGCTGCTGCACGTCAGCCGTCCGGTGCGCTGGGACAGCGACCACGTGGTGCTGCTGGATGACGAAACCCAGGCGATTGCCAGCGAAATCATCCGTCATGACCTGTTTGACCGCGTGCACATTGGCCTCGACTTCTTTGACGCCTCCATCAACCGCATCGCGGCATGGGTGATCGGCACCCGCAATATGAAAAAAGCCCTGCTGCGCGCGCTGCTGGAGCCAACCGCAGCGCTGAAACAGCTGGAAGCAAACGGTGACTACACCGCGCGCCTGGCGCTACTGGAAGAGCAGAAATCCCTGCCGTGGCAGGCCGTGTGGGAGATGTACTGCCAGCGTAACGACACGCCGGCAGGCAGCCAGTGGCTGGAAAACGTGCGGGCGTATGAGAAAGACGTGTTAAGTCAGCGCGGGTAATTTTGCCCTCACCCTAACCCTCTCCCACAGGGAGAGGGAACTTTTACCCCCTCTCCCTGTGGGAGAGGGCTGGGGTGAGGGATTTCACCTCACCGCGATAACTGGAAAAGAAAACTATGCAGACCATCACCACCTCCTGGTTCGTCCAGGGCATGATCAAAGCCACCTCCGATGCCTGGCTGAAGGGCTGGGACGAGCGTAACGGCGGCAACCTGACGCTGCGCCTGGACGACGCGGATATCGAACCCTACACGGCCGATTTCCACCAGAAGCCGCGCTATATTGCCCTGAGCCAGCCCATGCCGCTGCTCGCCAATACGCCGTTTATCGTCACCGGTTCCGGCAAGTTCTTTCGCAACGTCCAGCTCGATCCAGAGGCCAACCTTGGCGTGGTGAAAGTGGACAGCGACGGCGCGGGCTACCACATCCTGTGGGGCCTGACCGATGAGGCGGTACCCACCTCTGAACTGCCGGCGCACTTCCTCTCGCACTGCGAGCGCATTAAGGCGACCAACGGCAAAGACCGCGTGATCATGCACTGCCACGCCACCAACCTGATCGCCCTGACCTACGTGCTGGAAAACAGCTCTGACTTCATCACCCGCAAGCTGTGGGAAGGCAGCACCGAGTGTCTGGTGGTCTTCCCGGACGGGGTCGGCATTCTGCCGTGGATGGTACCGGGCACCGACGAAATCGGCCAGGCGACCGCCAGAGATATGCAAAAACATTCGCTGGTGCTGTGGCCGTTCCACGGCGTCTTCGGCAGCGGCCCTACGCTTGATGAAACCTTCGGCCTGATCGACACCGCCGAGAAATCCGCTGAAGTGCTGGTAAAGGTTTATTCCATGGGCGGTATGAAGCAAACCATTACCCGTGAAGAACTTATTGCGCTCGGCAAGCGCTTCGGCGTAACCCCGCTCCGTTCAGCGCTGGAAATATATGCATAAACCCTCGCTGACCGAACGGTCCGGGCGATAGTTAAGGAGAATTATCATGAGCTTTATGTTGGCACTGCCAAAAATCAGCCTGCACGGCGCGGGCGCTATTGGCGACATGGTCAGGCTGGTGGCGAACAAACGGTGGGGCAAAGCGCTGATTGTCACCGACGGCCAGCTGGTGAAGCTGGGCCTGCTGGACAGTCTTTTTACCGCGCTGGATGCGCACCAGATGTCATATCAGCTGTTTGACGCGGTCTTTCCCAACCCGACGGAGGCGCTGGTGCAAAAAGGCTATGCAGCATACCGGGACGCGGAATGTGATTATCTTATCGCCTTTGGCGGCGGCAGCCCGATTGATACCGCCAAAGCGATTAAAATCCTCACCGCCAATCCGGGTCCGTCCACCGATTATTCCGGCGTCGGCAAGGTGAAAAACCCGGGCGTGCCGCTGGTGGCGATCAACACCACCGCAGGCACGGCGGCGGAGATGACCAGCAACGCGGTGATTATTGACTCCGCGCGTCAGGTGAAAGAGGTGATCATCGACCCGAACATCATTCCGGATATCGCCGTGGATGATGCCAGCGTGATGCTGGATATTCCTGCGTCCGTCACTGCCGCAACGGGAATGGATGCGTTAACGCACGCCATTGAAGCCTATGTGTCCGTTGGCGCGCACCCGCTGACCGATGCCAACGCGCTGGAAGCAATTCGCCTGATTAACCTGTGGCTGCCCAAAGCGGTCGACGACGGTCATAACCTGGAAGCACGCGAGCAGATGGCGTTTGGTCAGTATCTGGCGGGCATGGCGTTTAACAGTGCTGGCCTCGGCCTCGTGCATGCCCTGGCGCACCAGCCGGGCGCGACGCACAATCTGCCGCACGGCGTGTGTAACGCCATCCTGCTGCCGATCATCGAAAACTTTAACCGCCCGAACGCCGTAGCACGGTTTGCTCGCGTGGCGCAGGCGATGGGCGTCGACACGCGCGGCATGAGCGACGAAGCGGCCAGCATGTCAGCGATTCAGGCGATTCGCGACCTGAGCGCCCGCGTCGGCATTCCGTCCGGCTTCAGCCAGCTTGGTGTCACCAAAGCCGATATCGAAGGCTGGCTGGATAAAGCCCTCGCCGACCCGTGCGCGCCATGCAACCCGCGCACCGCCAGCCGCGACGAGGTGCGCGAGCTGTATCTGGAGGCATTATGATCCGCAAAGCCTTTGTGATGCAGGTAAACCCGGACGCGCACGAGGAGTACGCGCGTCGCCACAACCCCATCTGGCCCGAACTGGAAGCGGTGCTGAAGGACCACGGCGCGCACCACTACGCCATTTATCTCGACCGGGAACGTAACCTGCTGTTTGCCACCGTAGAGATTGAATCGGAGGAGCGCTGGAACGCGGTCGCAAATACCGACGTCTGCCAGCGCTGGTGGAAACACATGCGTGATGTAATGCCGTCGAACCCGGACAACAGCCCGGTGAGTACCGGGCTGGAAGAGGTGTTTTATCTGGCGTGATAGCTTCGCCACTGTTTACTGCACGGGATAGCGATGTATTTCGCGATTCCCGTTGTCGTCGATGATGTCCACCTGCACCCTTTCAGCCTGATGGTGCGTTCCCGGCTCCAGCGGATAACGTTTCTCGCTAAACGGGGCAACCATCATATCGGGCTGTTGCCGCGCGCGAAGCAGCGAACCTGAAGAGTCCAGCGCAAGTTCAGCAAACGAGACAAAATAGGGCGAGGCGTTATGACAGAGAAGATCGCCACCCTCCAGGCGAAACGTTAGCTGTTTTAACGCCGTGTCCGGCTGCCCTAACCCGCGCGGGCGCCAGAAAATTTTCATTTGTGTGTTCATGGTTAGCACCATGCTTTGCTCCTGCTGCGTAACCGGAGGGATTTCATACAAATTGAGCCAAAAGACGGACTCCCTGTCAGCAGGTAACGGCATGTTATTGTAGACCAGCCGCAGCCCCTGCCCGCCATCCGGAGACAGGCGAAACACCGCCGGAATAGCAACAAAGGGAGTTTTTACGCTGCCCGGCGCGGCGTTAACATCGCCGTGATCTACCCAGCTTTGCACCACCACAGGCCAGGCATTAGCGTTCACCAGCATCAGGCTCTTTTGCGTTTCCCCTTCTTTAAAAATGACCCGCGTAGCGGCGGCCACCAGCCCCGCAGAAGCAGAGGCGGACAGGCAAAGGCAAAACATCAGGAGGAGAATCCGCATCATTGCACTTTTACCCAGACGTAAGCACGCGCATCCACCCGGCCAGGCGTAACCTGCATTGCCGGTAAACGCGTCAGAAAGGCATTGAAATTAATCAGATATTCACTCACGCCATCACGGTTCGATACCAGAGTGGCACCGGCGCGTACCGGGTACCAGCCGCCGCTGTTGCCCGTGGCGCATCCACCGGCCGTTGAACAGCGATCCCAGCCCAGAAACTGGCGGAGCACGCCGTCGCTGGCATTGGCGATCTGAATACCGACCCCGCTGGCGATATCGCTCTGCCCGTAATTCTCGGACAGCAGATGACTCACTCCGCCGCTGCTGTTCACCAGCCCCAGCGATTGCGCGGCCTGATAGCTGGCATATGAAACCTGTAGCCCAAGCGCCGTTTGCGAGGTGGCGACACCGCTCACCGCCGCGTTTTCACACCGCACACTCACGGTAAACGGCGAGCGGGCCTGTTGACCGTTTTCCAGTTCCGCCCGTGAAATCGTCGGGAAAACAACTACCGGTGTAACATTTTTTGCCACGCAGGTGGCTGTAGTGGTAAGCGTGGAAGCAGGCGCCGTGCCCATGTTCATCGCCATCCAGTTATCGTACCACCAGCCGGTATAGATAAACGCCGAGTCGCCGGTATCACAATAAGCAATGTTTCCACTGCCAGGCGAACAAAAGGCGACATAACCATTGGGCTGATTACAGGCGGAATAGCTGCCGCTGCTTTTCGGCGTCCCGCAGTAGCTGCTCGGTGCGCCCGAAGCAGGGGTAATGGCGCTGACGCGAATTGCATCAGCACGGATCGGGCTAAAATCTTTAACCCGAATATTTATCTTTTTACCGTCTGCCGATACGGCATAACGGGTCATTGGGATCCGCTGATAGTTGCGGGTGAACACCGTCCCGGAATTGACGTGAGTTAAACGCAGGCCAACGTAGTTAAACCATGTGCCGTACACATTGGGATTACCGTCAGCCATTCCCATATCCCAGTATCCCCCGCTGCGATCGTCACCATTGGTCATGATAACTTCATAGATGTTATTCGCATCGGTGATATCACACACATACAAGACGCTGTCGGGTCCTTTATAGAGCGCGTTATCTGAGAAATTAAACACCGTGCTCGCCAGCACCGTGCCCACTGGCTGAATATCAACAGACGTGAGATTGATATTGCCAAGACCAATCCCGACGCCCTGGGCGTCGTTTGTTGTTTTCACGAAGTCGGGGCCTTTTTGACAGACCGCGCTGGCCCCGGCGCTCAGCAGGCACAATCCCGCAGCCAGTAATATACGAATCTTTCCCATCAGTTCCTCCGGACGTTAACGGCAGGGCAGACTTAAAACAGATAACGGCTCCGACGTGGTGGGACGTTGCCACTGGATCTGACAACGCTCCTGTACGCTATCGCCCCATCTGACCTGCAGTCGTCCTTTTTCATCGGCCGCACGAAAATAGATTTGGTTAGCCTGTCCGACCATCCCCACGCTGTTGTCGTATTCGTCATACACCGCTGCGCCCATCGGTATTGCGCTACCGTCAGGACGTTGAGCCGCAATCAGCATCGCCTGCCCCTGCAACGTCACGAAGCGTAGCCGCACCATTGCCCCGGCATAGGGCGCAACACGCTGCGTGGACGTTTGCAGTTCCGCATCGTCACTCATCTCCTGAGGATCTAATCCAACCGTATTGAACTGGTAAGGCACCAGCGCTGGTGCCAGCGCGTAACCAAACGCATTCACCCGTGCTCCCTGGCCGCCCATAACCTGTGCCCCCGTTGCGCCAGGCGCCTCAACCAACGCAAACGTGTCCCCAAGATATGGACCGGGCGTGATACCGCCGCGATGCGCCACCAGCGCCCCCTGAACGGAGGCCGATGCCTGCCAGTACGTACTGGAGGTTGACCACGAGGCACCGCCGTTGGCCCACGGGAAGTTTTTACGCACGTTCGCCCCCCAGACGGCGCGATCGCCGTGTTCATCAGCGGCATAGTTCAGGCTATAGCTCAGCGGATCGCGCTCGCCGTACATCCCACTCAGGGTGGATTGGTAACCACCGCTTTCATCGTCAGCGCGGTTGGCGCTCAGCGACAGCGTTGGTGAATAGCGGTTATGGCCCAGAGGAATGGAAAAGGAGAGTGACCAGAGGGTTTGAGTGTCAGCCTGCCAGCCGGTGTCGGCAAAAAGGCTGCCGCTGGCAGGAGAGACGCGTCGCGTGCGAGCGGCGGTAACGTTCACCGAAATGCCCCCGTCGAAGGTCTTGTTCCAGCTCGCCTGCATCTGCTTGTCGCGGCTTTTGCCATCACGATAATCCTGTGATGAGAGCGATATGGCCAGATTCCCCAGCGCGTTGAGGGACTGGTTAGCCGACAGTTCCAGCCGCGTGCGCTGCTGATAAGTGGACGACTGCCACTCCTCGCTGCTCTGACGCGCCGCCCGTGCGCCGAACACATCGTACAGCTCGGCAAATCCACGGGTGGAGTAGCGGTAGCCCGCCAGCGCAACCGACGTGGAGGTCTGCGAGAAATATTTGCTGTAGTTCAGGCGGAACATCCATCCGGTCTGGTAATCGTCGTCAAGCTGGCGAGCGCGGGAGAACGTTCCGTCCATACCCCAGGCCCCCAGCGACGAACTGTAGACGCCACCCAGCATAAATGATTGATACCCGTCCGCCAGCTGATTGCCCAGGTTTAAGGTCAGCGCATTGCTGATGCCTTGCCGCCAGACCAGCTCGCTGAACAGGTCATCATCTCCCACATCCCGCGCACGGCCCACCGTGGCGGCATAGTCAAAAAGCCCGGCGCGCAATGATTCCGCCAGCGCCGAGAACGGAACCGTAAATGTGCTCTCGCTACCGTCCGCTTCACGCACGGTAACGTTCAGATCGCCTGCATAGTGGGTTGGATAAAGATCATCAATAACAAATGCCCCTGGTGCCACGGTCGTTTCATAAAGCGTGGTATTGCCCTGCTGGATGGTCACTTTAGCGTTAGTACGGGCGATTCCGCGCACCACTGGCGCATAGCCGCGCTGCGAGTCAGGACGCATGCGGTTATCAGAGGTGAGCTGGATGCCGCTGAAGCCCATGCCCGAAAAAAAACGGCCATCTGTATAACCTTCTCCCAGCATAATTTCGCTCTTCAAAGGGAGAAGCGCACGCTGTAGATAGCGACGGGAGGTTGTCCAGCGGCTCCCTGTATCGGTGTCATAGTTAAGGGAGGACTGTTCGCGATAGCGCCACAATCCAAGATTGGCCCCGCCGTTGAGGTTAAGAAAGGTTGAGTCCGAGCTGTCGTTGCCGCCCTGCTTCTGGCTAACGTGATACTGGTTAACCATATAATTCAGGAACAACATAGACTCTCCGGTCTCCAGAACCTCTTCGGGAACGCTACCTCGGGGGGGCGCATCCAGCAGCGCCTGCGGGACAGAGAAATCAATACGCATTTGCGACAGCGCGAGGTTAAGCGCCACGCCGTCGAAAACGTCGTCTTCTGGACGATAGCAGGCCGTGCCTGGCGTTTTCGATAATGCTTTTAACCCAATTTTGTTCAGCGTCTTCCAGGTAAAACAGGGTGAAGTACGGCTCCCGTCATCGCTAAACACAATGTCATCCCGGGCGACGGGCAGACCGTTGACATACAGATCCAGCGGATACACGCCAGGTTTAACCATGGTGTCCTGATTCAGCTGGCGAATATCGCTGTTGCTTAACCCGGTATCGCGCAGCAGCGTGGCGTCAAAATAGTAATCCTGCTTTGCAATGGTGTCAGTGACGCTAAACAGCGTGACCGCCGCCATCAGCAGCCTGGATCGGGAATATCGGAACATAACATTCTCCCTGTTAAAGTTCCTCACACGCTAACGGGGCAGCGAAAAGGTATGGCCCACCGCAGTGCCGTAATCGTTAATTGCATAAAGCGTTAGGGTCGTTGCCTGGGATTCAGGGAGCGACCAGCGGGTCGAGCCAAACGGTGGCAGCGTGACCGACTCCCCGACAGCGATCGATTTTTGACCCTGCGTCAGGACGGCGTTACGGATGTTGATATACCAGGGCGTTGGATTCGTCAGATTCAGCGCGCGGCCCTGTCGGCTCAACCGGAGCGACGAAGGTGCCTGGTTGGCTTCGCCCTTCAGGCCTGCCGGACGATAAAAAATCTTCAGCCGACTTTTAATTAACAGCGACAGGCGGTTACGTTCGGTATCGTCCGCTTTTACCGCGGGGAATTGCAGATAATTAAACCAGAACAACGACTCTCGATCGGCCGGAAGCGGCTGGCCCGTAAATTTAAGGCGTAGCGCCTGCCCGGCATTCGCATTCATACGGAAAATTTGCGGCGTAGCAATAAAAGGGGCATCGGCGGTTTCAGGCGTTGATTTCGGATTGTCTTTATCCATCCAGACCTGAATCAGCATGGGGGTACTCCCCTCATTGGTAAACTCGACTATTTTTTCTTTTGCGGCAGCAGAATAAATAATTCGATTCCCTTTTAATATTACCGTGGCGGCTGCCCGCTCTATTCCAGCCAATAAAAAAGCGCATGACAAAATAGTCATCCATAACGTTCTGCTGACGTATTTCATATCTTCAACCGTCAAGAAAATAAGCGCCGCCAGACGCGGCGCTTAAAAATGCTTATAAATAGGTCACCGCAAATTGCGCACTGGCTTCTACTGCACCGGAAGTGGCACTGCCGGCCGTAGAATAATAACGAGCGACCATATCAAACGTAACCGTATCAGCACCGCCGTCACCGCCTACCGTCTTCTGTGAGGTTTTGGCTTCACCGCTGGTGAAGTCCAGCGCGGTCGTGCCTTCCAGAAGCTGGATCGCAACGTTGGTGGCCGGGCTGGAGGCCGCAATATTCGACAGGTTAGTTCCGTCAATATTGTTGCTGACGAAACGCGCAGCTGCTTTGCCGGTTACCGACGTCGCACTTACATCGCAGCCGCTAAGGGTCACAGAGAAGGGGGTATCCCCTGCGCTGGAGCCCGCCGATGCGAGGGTGCTTTTACTGACGGTTGGCAGCAGAACAACAGGATAAGAATCTGTGCCATTAATTTTAATGGAACACGTTTGATCGCTAACTTCACCAAGGAAACGAACGGTATTATCAGCAGACGCAACGCCACTGATTCCAACGGATAAAATAAATGCCGCTATAATTTTCGTTTTCATTGCTCTTTCTCCAGGAGGTATCCCCTTACCGTAATATAAGGGGTATACATTTTTATAAAGGAATGTCTTAAAGCAAAAATACCCCCTGTAAAATTAGATGTAAAGATATTACAAAAAGCGACAAACAATAACATCGCCACGGATGTTTCTAAAAAAAACGAAACACATATTCATGAAATAAATATATTTGAGAGATGAATTGATCGTTTTTTCTCCATAAAAAATGTCCGAAAAAAGATAATCAGATGAAAATCAAATAAATGGTCGAAATTGGCTAAAAAAAAGGAAGTATTGTTTTAATAATTAGATTTACTTAACAGCATTTTAAATTTTATTTAAATATTAACTTGAAATAAATCAGCTGAATGCATTGCATGCGTAAAATAAAAATTAATTATTATACGGTAAGTTATATTTTAGGAATTATGCCCGAAAAACCGTTTGAAAAATAAACACATTTTACGGGTGCAATAACGCACTGCCGCATTCGCGGCAGTGTGATGACTAAATGACCTCCGCCGTGTTACTGCGCTGAGCTATCTCCTGCCTGCTGCTCAGCGTAAACGCCGACACCACCGTAATTGCCAGCACGAAGCAGCCCAGCATCAGATACGTCTCCTGGAAGCCGATCCGGTCATACATATTTCCGGCAAAGGCGGAGAGGAAAATGGCCGCTGACTGTTTGGCAAACTGGAAGCCAATCAGATATATAGTGGCCGAGAGTCGCGTATCAAACACGCCGGTGATGTACTTGAAGGCTCCCACCAGCAGGAACGGGACCTCCAGCGCGTGCAGCATTTTCAGGGCGATGACCTCCACGGCGGTGGTGGCAAACGACGAGCCGATGATGCGCGTCGCCATAATCAACCCGGCGATCAGCAGCGTATTTTTCGCCCCAATACGGTTAATGATCCACGGCGAGCAGAACATAATAATGGCGTTACAGATCTCCCCCGCCGTCGTCGCGAAACCAAAGGCGCGAGTGCCCTCCTGCGGCGTGGCGAAGAAGGTTTTGAAGAAGGTGGCGAACTGCTGATCAAAAACGTCATAGACGCAGGCCACGCCAATCACGTACAGAATAAACATCCACATTCTGCGCTGACGGAACAGGTTAAAGACCGTTTTCGCGGTGATCTGCGGCTGGTTGGCCCCCAGGGCATTCATCACCTGTGCCGTCTGATTGGGCTTCGGCTTTGCGACCATCAGCAGCAGCATCAGCAACAGCGCCGCCGCCGATCCCATCCAGAAAACGTATGACGGATCGATACCAAACAGGATGCCCCCCGTTGAGGCGCACAGCCCCCAGCCGAGGCAGCCGAACATGCGCGCCTTGCCGTATTCAAAGGCGCTGTTGCGGCTCACGCGTTCGATATAGGCCTCAATCGCCCCGGACCCGGCCGAGAAAACAAAGCCGATATACAGCCCGCCGCTCAGCGCACCCAGCCAGATGTTGGTTTTCAGCAGCGGCGCGAATACGTACAGGAAGAAAGGCGCGAACAGAAAGAGCAGTACAGAGATAATCCACAGCAGATGCTTTTTCAGCCCCAGCTTGTCCGAAATCACCCCCAGCACCGGCTGGAAGGCGATAGCCGACAGCGAAATGCAGGAGAAAACAATGCCGGTATGGGTTTTGTTCAGGCCGATGATGTCCGACAGCCAGATAGGCAGGAACGGAAAGCAGGTGGCCATGATGAAGAAGTAGAGAAAGAAGAACAGCCCGAAGATCCAGAAGTTAGGGTTGTCTTTGTGGGTACAGGTTGTTGTGTTCATTATTTTTATCCTCAACGGAGGGCCAGTTTCCCGGCCCGTCACCCTTACACGCGTTCCACACCAATCAGAATGGCGGTTTCCGGATCGAGAATCGGCAGCGCAATACCCGCCTGCATCAGCCACTCACCGTTCACCGTTTGCGGTGTCTCCATCCATGCCGGCAGCTTGCGCATGGTGTGCCCGCCCTCTCCCGTAATCTGAATATTCGGGTGATCGAGCAGCGAGATACGGTACTGCGCGCTGGCCTCCAGCCCCGGCATGCGCAGCGGCATCATCAGGGTGTAATCCGGCATCGCGAGCTGGCTGACGATAAACAGTCCCTGCGACTTGTCTTCGCTCACGATCCCCTGTGCCAGCGTGGTGGCGTCCGGCATATCCACGCGCCACTGGGTGCCGTGGTGGATCACCTCGCGCCACTGCTTGTGCAGCGCAGCGTAATGGCGATAACCTTCGCGCTCTTTCTCATCGACGGTGAGCGGATCCAGCTCCAGCCCCATATGGCCAAACAGCGCCGTCAGGCCGCGGAAGGCAATGCTGTGCTGGCGAAACGTCGCGTGGCATTTATGATGACCGATATGCGCGCCCATCACCTCCGGCGGGAAGAAGTAGCTCATGCCGCGCTGAATAGCGTTGCGCTCCAGCGCGTCGTTGTTGTCGGACGCCCAGAAGCGATGGCAGCGGGTCAGCACCTCGTAATCGATTCGTCCGCCACCTGAGGAGCAGGATTCAAATTCAATATGCGGGAAACGCTCGCCCAGCACATCTAAAAGTCGATAAAACTGGCGGGTCTGCGCGTCGGCGGCGGCTCTGCCGATATGGCCAGGCTGCACCAGCTCGCGGTTCATATCCCATTTCACATAATCAACCGCATGCTCGCCCAGCAGCCAGCTCATGCGCTCCACCAGGTAATCAAACGCTTGCGGAATGTTCAGGTTGAGCACCAGCTGATGACGTCCTGTGGCCTGCCGGTAGCCGGGCAACGCCAGAACCCAGTCGGGGTGCGCGCGGTAGAGATCGGAATCCGGATTGATCATCTCCGGTTCAATCCAGATGCCGAACTCCATGCCGAGTTTTTTGACGTGGTCGATCACTGGCCGCAGGCCGTTCGGGTATTTTTTCTCATCCAGATACCAGTCGCCCAGCGCAGCATGGTCGTCGTTGCGCCCTTTAAACCAGCCGTCGTCGATGATAAAGCGTTCCACACCCAGCGCGGCCGCCTCGTCAGCCATACGCATGATGTAGTTCGGATCATGGTTGAAGTAGATCCCCTCCCAGGTGTTGAGATGGACCGGACGCGGTTTGTTTTCCGGGAAACGGATGATGTTGTCGCGCAGGTAGCGGTGAAACTGCTGGCTCATGCCGTTCAGCCCGTGCGCGGAGTAGCTCGCATAAAGGCGTGGCGTCCAGAGCGTTTGTCCCTCTTCCAGCGCCATCTCCCCTGGCAGGTAGAGCGCTTCCGCTTGCAGATAGCGACGGCCATCGGTTTTGGCTTCAGCGCGAAGGCGATGGTTGCCGCTCCAGCCCAGATGCACGCCCCAGACGTCGCCGTGCATTTCGCTGAACGACGGCGTGCCTGAAATGAGCGCCGGGAAGTGTTCGTGAGACGTTCTACCCCGGCGGTTCTCAATCACAAAGCTGTCATGCTCCAGCATGACGCGGTGCGGCTGGAATTCACGGATCCAGCGTCCGTGGAAGGCCATCACCTCCCGGGCGCGCTCCGCCACGGGCAGCGTGACGGCAAAACGGTCAACCTGCCACGCCTGCGATTTCAGGTTGGTTACGCCGTGCCGCACGACCAGCACGCCGCTGGCGTCCAGCGCCAGCTCGCTGGTCAGGCGCAGGCCCGCGTGTTCATCTTCTGCCGTTATCGTCAGGGTTTGTCCCTGCTGCTGCACGTCGGTGGTGCTGAAAACCGGGGAACCATCCAGCCCCTGCCGGTGCCCCTCAATGCCCGGTGAACCAAACAGGCCGTGTCCAGGTTCAGCCATCAGCGTAACCGGGGAATCCACATCGAGCCTGCCGTTAGCCACCGGGCGTTCGAGCGTAGCGGCATCCTGCGGCGAAAAGTGCTGAAGGTGCGGCCCCCAGTAGAGAATTTCGGCAAACGGGTGCGTTTTTATCACCACGTCTACCGTGTTGCTTACGAGTCGAAAAACGGAATCTTGCATCAAACATCTCCAGTCATCGGGATGTCCTGAGTGTTGATCCGAAACGTTTCGGATACAAACCAAAACGTTTCGGATCTGTGATCGGCTTTGGAATTTTGTGTGGTTTACGCCGTCTGGCCTGGGGAGAATTCCGGCTGCCAGAGCACCTGAAGAGTGTCGATGTCGTCGCCGTTAATCAGCTGGCGCACCATATCGGCAATCTGTTTCCCGACGCCCTGACGGGTAGACTGGATCACCGCCGCCACGTCGATATCGACGATGCTGTCCTGGGGCAAACCGTCGTAGACCACCAGCGATACGGCATTTTCGCCGGTTAGACGGCCAAGCTGTGCCAGCGCCATTGCCGCACCGTCGCCGTGGGTGTTGCAGTCGGTGATGATGGCCGTGGGGGGTTGCGGCAGAGAGAGCAGCTCTTTTGTTGTGGCGTAGCCGACCCGGCGGGAAGGCGGCATGGCGCGCAGCCACTCGCTGGACAACCCGGCTTCACGCAGCGCATCCAGATATCCCTGGCGACGCTGGGTGATGAACGCCTGGTTGTTACTTTCGCCAAGCAAAGCAATACGCTGATGGCCTTTTTCGATCAGCCAGCGGGTGGCCTGATACGTACCGGCGTAGTTGTCAAAATCAAACCATGCATAGGGCTGCGGCAGCTGACTGCGTCCGAGAGCCAGAAAGGGGAATCCGGCAGCCTGAAGCTGCTCCAGGCGCGGATCGTGATCCAGCGTGTGCGCCACAATCAGCGCATCCACGCGACGGCTTTGCACCATGCGCATATAGCTGTGTTTATCGGCCAGATCGTCATCGGCAATCAGCAGGAGATCGATTTCATGTCGCGCCAGTTCGTGGCTAATTTCGCCGACCATGTCCATAAATACGCTGTTATTGAGCGGAACAGGATGTACCGGGAAAACCAGCCCCACCGCGTCGATCTTGCCCATCTTCAGGCGACGGGCAAAGGTATTGGGCCGATAGCCGCGTCGCTGGGCTTCCGCTTCCACGCGGGCGCGCGTCTCGCTGGAGACGTCGTCATATCCGTTGAGGGCACGACTGACGGTGGTAACCGAAAGCCCCAGTTCTTTGGCTATAGCTTTAAGCGACATGCGTTTCCGTTTCCTGGTTAATTTTGTTCCGCCACCAGTAGCGCGTAGGTGTCTGGCTCCAGGGCCTTGAAGATATGCGGCTCGTCGGCGGGATAGCAAATGTAATCCCCTGCCTCCAGCACCTCAGCGGCATCAAGCAGACCGACCAGCGCCCGGCCCTGGGTCACAATAATATGTTCAACTGACCCCGGTGAATGGGGCTGGGAAATACGATCGGCACCTGGCTGGGTGATGAGCAGGTAGACATCGCGCCGTGCGCCCGGGGGGCATGCCGCCAGCAGAATGGCTTCGTAATTGGCCTGCCCGGCGACCACTTTTGTGCCTTCACCGCGGCGGATCACCTGCGTGGTCGGCTGCTGCGGCTCCAGCAACCGTGCAAAGGGAATATCCAGCGCCACACAAAGCGACCACAGCGTCTCAAGGCTGGGATTGCCATTGCCGGACTCCAGCTGCGAAAGTGTGGATTTGGCGATACCGGCACGGCGGGCAATTTCCGCCAGTGAAAGTCCGGTTCGCAGGCGTTCTCGCACCAGACTTTTGGCGATCACGCTGATTGGCTGCGTCATAAACGGCCTCTTGTTCTATAAATCGAACGATTCGTTCATCTTGTAAACCGAATCTGATCCGTTCATTATAATGGATACACGTTCGATATGGCTAAAATTGTATGAAACGTTCTCTCTCTTGCCTGAAAGGCGACACCATCAAAGCAATTATCCTCGTTTGCCTCGCCGTTGGCGTGGTGGGGATGTCATACGGCTCGCTGGCGATGGCCTACGGTTTTCCGCTGTGGGTACCGTTTGTACTGTCTATTACCGTGCTGGCGGGGGCCTCGGAGTTTATGTTTATCGGTATCGTGGCGAGCGGGGGTAACCCACTGGCGGCGGCCGCAGCCGGGCTGCTGGTGAACGCCCGCCATGTGCCGTTTGGCGTTACGGTGCGCGAGCTGGTGGGTAAACGCGGTTTAAGCTTTTTGGGCTGCCACATCATGAACGACGAAAGCGTGGTGTTTGGGCTGTCGCAAAAAACCCCGGAGCAGCGCAAAACGGCCTACTGGCTGTGCGGCCTGGGCGTTGCCATCCTCTGGCCGCTGGGTACCCTGTTGGGTGCCATGGTCGGAAAACTGTTGCCGGCCCCGGAAACCATCGGGCTGGACGCGGTATTTCCGGCCATTTTGCTGGCCTTAGTGGTTCCGGCGTTTAAAAACCGCACCACGCTTATCCGCGCCTGCAGCGGCGCCGCCCTGTCGCTGGCCGCCGTACCGTTCGCTCCGGTGGGCTTACCGGTACTGCTCTCTTTACTCGGTCTCGCCGCGAGGAAAAAATAATGGAAAACATGACCCTCTTTATCCTCGGTATCGCCATTCTGTCAGCAGGGACCTATCTGATGCGTCTTGGCGGGGCGAAACTGGGTAGCCGACTGGCGCTGTCCGAGCGATCTCAGGCGCTGCTGTCGGATGCGGCAACGGTGTTGCTGTTTTCCGTTGCGCTGGCGACCACCTTCTATGAAGGGGAACACTTCGCCGGGATGGCGCGGGTGCTGGGCGTGGCGTTTGCGGTGTTTCTGGCCTGGCGAAAAATGCCGTTAATTGTGGTGATCGTGGCGGCGGCGGTCGTTACGGCGCTGCTGCGTCTGGCGGGAATGGCATAAAAAAGCCCGACAGCACGCGTCCGTCGGGCAAGGCGGCGTTTACTGCGCCGCGAGGGTAACGTAATTCACCGTCAGCATTTCTTCGAGCTCCGCCGTGTTGCCGATCCTGAACGCGTTATCGTTGAGATAAGTGACCACCGAGAGCGTAACGACCAGCTGTTTGCCCGCCACCTCGCTGCCGTTCACCGCCACAAGCGACGTATCCGGTGGCAGCGTAACCTCCGCTGCACCCGCGGTAACCTGCGCCGCGCCGCGCGGCACGGCCGCCAGCTGCACGGCACCATTATCCATGCGGGCCTCTTTCGCCGTGATTTTCAGGACACCGTTGTCGCTAAAGCGATACGCTTTATTTCCACGGGCCGGGCCGTCCACCTGCAGACGGATCTTGCGCGCGTCCGGGCAGATCACCGACACCTGGATCTCACGCTCTGACGAGGCATAACCCCGGTACGTTTTTCCGCCAATATCCGTGCTGACCTCGCGCATCGCCTCCCGACGCAGCAGACCATTATTGATACTCTTTACTGACGAAACCACCTGACACTCTTCTTCTGCCAGGACGGAGGGAGCATGGCTGAGGGCGACGCAGGCCAGCAGCAGTAAACACGTGCGATGAATAATCAGAGACATTTTCCGTTTATCTCCTCGTAGAATTGAGTGGGATCCGCTTCCGGCAAGGTGAAACTCAGCGTGCAACGGCCAGTATCCTGCTTCGCATACAGCGTCTGGCTGGCGGAAATATCATTCAGGAAAATGATGCCGTCTTCCGGTGCTGAGGTGATGTACTCCCCTTTCCCGTTCACGACAGAGACGCCTTTCGGTAACGGCGTGCCGTCCGCGCGCGTAATGTTCAGCAGCACGCGGCGCTGGCTCAGCGTGGTGAACTTCCAGTGAGCAAATGCTCCGTGGGAGGCCTTCAGCGACGCATGACCGTTGCTGACGTCCACATTGCCCGGCAGGCTTTGGGTATCTATTTCAACCGTACTTTCGCTGAACGGTGTCAGGGCGGGCACAACCGCTCTGCCCCATTTGTCCGTCCAGACATTACCGCGCGGGGTACCTATCGCCACCCCGGCAACGGGCTTGTCCAGCGCCACAACCGCATAGGTATCTGTTACCGGATAAGGTGAGAAGGTGACGCCATCACCGTGCGCGACAATGCCGCCGCTCAGTGCGATCGAGGAGTTACGGTTACTTTCATTGTCACCGCCAATCCCCAACGCGAGCGTGGTGTAGTGCAGGTTACTGTTCAGCGAACCATCCCAGTTGGTTACGCTGTCATCGTGATCCTGAGAGACGCCCACCGTGTAGGTGTTTTCATCGTTAAATGACCCCATGGCGCGGGTCCCGTAAGAGGTTTTGCCCTCGTTTTCACGGTACCAGCTGTTGGTGGACACGCCGGTGCGGCCCAGCGGCACAGAGACGTTCACATAAAACATATCGCTGTCGTTGGTGTACTTATCACCGTGGCTGATGTCTGATTCCCAGTTTACGCTGACGTTAAAATAGCGGAACGACCGCGACCATGACGAAATGATGCGGCGGCTGTCATATTCGCTGTTCCAGGTCTGGTTGTTGTAATAGCTCAGAGAGAAACGGCCCAGCGTCGGGTTCGACCAGCTCACGCCAACGTTGGTGTCGTATTTCGTGGTCGAGTAGTCATCGTCATCGCTGTATAACTCCTGCATTTCACGATACTTCGGCGTACCGTAGCTCCCACCAAGGGACAGGCCGAGCCCCCACGGTAAGGCGTAACCGAGATCCAGCGTGGTTTTATTACCGTCGGTTTGCGAGAGGTTATCAATGGAGCCGAGAAAACCCAGCGAGGCATACATATGCTGCATCGGCACGGTGTCAATGTTGGCGGAGAAACCGTAATAGTGGTTATCTGCCATCACCATGCCGGCGAGAAAGTTCATCCGGTTGTTAATGGACCAGCCGTTTGATGCGGCGACAATCCACGGCTGCGTAAAGTTTGTCTCCATGTCCTCTGCACGCCCGACGGCCAGTGAAAACCCCGGCGCACGGCCCACGTGGTTGCTACGGAAGGTGCTGGCGGAAACCGTAAAATGGCTTTCGCTGCCGTCGGTTTCTGTCACCGTGACCTTTAAATCCGTGTTCAGGTTAGCAACCGGCACATCGCTTAAGGTGAACGGCCCGGCTGGCACCAGCGTGGAGAAGATCAGCTGTCCACCCTGGCGAATGTCCACGCGCGCCTGGGCGTTGCGGGCAATACCACTCACCTCAATACCGCTGCTGTAGCCCGGCAGGAGAGCGTTATCCGGCATCATCTGTACGCCATAGATGCCGGGGATACTGAAGCGGCTGTTGGCGATGTTAATTTGCCCCCCCTGCACCATCACGCCGTAGTCGGTAAAAGTGCGCTGTGCATAGGTGTAGAGCGAGTCGCTCTCGAACGACATGCCGCTGCCGTCGCTGATAAACTGCGAACTGCGCACAATCCAGTCGCCTGCGTTAAAGCCAAATTCAAACGAAGACTGAAAGCGATCGGACTTATCACCATCAAAGTCGTAATGGGTGCCAAACATGGAGTAGTTCAGCATAGCCGCGCGTCCGCCACGCACGTCAGCCACCTGGCGGCCACTTTCCGGGTTAATGGCCTCCGGCGGAACAACCAGTGAAATTTCGTCTACGTCTGGAGAAGTGACGACCGTTGCGTTTTTCCAGTACTGGTGAATTGAAGGGCACGTTTCACGCTTGAGTTTTTTATATAACCCGGCGGCGTCCAGAAATTCCCCATCAATACACGGAAGACCTTCATCATTAAATTTCACGGGCATAATGCCGCGCTTTTTGCCGTTAATCAGCACGGTGACATTATGGTAACCCGGCATGAATCGCGGGGCGACGGCATAATAGTCAGCAATAGCCGGATCGAGGCCATTCTCTTTTAACGCCTGGGTATCGAAAAACGCTCTTGCCAGCTCCATAGCGGGCACTGCCGTTGGCAGAATTTCTGCACGAATTCCGAATGCCACCGCGCTCAGGCAAAATGCCAGCGCACCTGTTTTACAGGGGGAAATTTTCATGGCCACTCCGTCGGGTATTATTATTTTACTTCAGCAACGTAAGAACTGGCTTTATAGCCAAAGCGGGTAGCAGGATATATTTCTACCTTGTTATTCTGCCCGGATATTTTGTTTTCTGACGTCGCTATCATCGTCTGGCCGGGAAGAATATAGCTTTTGTCAAATTTGACCTTAATTCGTGACGGTAATAATGTGGCGTTTTGCTCCATACGCACCACATAAGGCGTATCGTTTACCACCGTCAGGTTGCCATTTTTAATCTGCCAGCGCAGATCTTTCCACGGCTCCATATTCACGTCGAGACCCGCCGGGTGAATAATGACCGGGAGATTCTGGCTGAACACCATTTTCACTTTATTCTGCTCTCGTTGCGGAATAGTGGAAAAAATAACGCGTTTTAAGTGTTCTGTTTTTAATTTTTCCGCGCTGTCTTTTAAGACAAAGCGGACACGCTGCGTTTTACCGGCATTTACACGCACCACCGGTTGAGTGACAATAACACCGGGTGTGGGATCGTCCGGTAAATCGACAATACGGGTATAAAGAAGCTGGGCGGTATCGTCGCTATTTTTCACATCCATGCTCGCTCCCCGCTCGTCTTCGTTGATTAACAGCAGGGAAGTATCTGGCACCATACCGGCGGCAAATGTCTGCAACGACGAAAGCAGGCAAACGCAGAGCAACGTTTTTTTAGAGAGAATCATAATATTAGTCCGTTAATATTGATGGAGACTGCTCCCCTAATCAGAGGAGCAGTGAATTATCAGCACTGTGATAATCAGAGGTAAACCAGCTCAACGTTGGTTAAACCGTCCAGCGTCACTTCATCCGTGATATTTAAATCGTTGGTTGGGTTAATTGTGGCTTCAACAGCAACCTTAAAGTTGATCTTACTTTGTGCTGAAAGCACACCACTAGAACGATCCGTACCAAATCCATAAATTTCACGATTATCACTGGTGATTTGCATATACTCATAACCTTTATATGACCAGCCGTTACCGCCATCTAAACTAAACATCGGATAAAGTGAGTCACCCGCATCGTTGGTATTAGCACCTTTAGTGTTAAATAACGCTAATGCATAGGCACCAATTTTTTTACCGTTATACATTCCCAGACCAAAGGTAAACGCTGGGGAGCCATATAACGTCTTCATCGCGATAAGATCTGTTGGGGAAGAGTCGTCACGCGCATCGGTAAACTTCACCGCAACACGCGTAGCTTCTTCACAGGTAATGGTAACGGGTATTTCTTTCGTTTCCGTCAACGGGGTTACACTTGTCGAGTTGAGGGAGGCCACTTTCATGGTGCCAAAGTCAGCAATACCGCCACCGCTTGGGAAGGCTGGGGTGCATGATGATGGAAGGATTTTTCCTGTTACTTTAATATCAATGCTTTGTGCAGCCATAGCTGTATTAACCGACATGGCTAACGCTGTAACCAGCATTGTTTTTTTGATTAGAGCGCTCATCTAATTTCCTTAGCACTATATTGATGAATAATGCTCCCATAACCTGAATTGAGGAGCGGTGAGTTATCAGCGATGTGATAATCAGAGATAAACCAGCTCAACGTTGGTTAAACCGTCCAGCGTCACTTCATCCGTGACGTTTAAATCGTTGGTTGGGTTGATTGTGGCGCTCACAGCAACCTTAAAGTTGATCTTGCTTTGAGCAGAAAGCTCGGTACCCGATCTCTCCGTACTAAATCCATATATTTCAGAGTTATTGCTGGAAATTTGCAAATAGTCGATACCTTTAGTGCCCCAGGTTTTACCAGCGTCTACGCTCGACATCGGGTAAAGTGAATCGCCATTAGCGTTGGTGTTAACACCTTGCGTGCGGGGTATCGCTAATGTATAGGCACCAATTTTTTTATCGTTATACATTCCCAAGCCAAACACATAAGCTGGTGTACCTGAAAAACCATTACCCATTTTGATACTTTCTGTTGGGGAAGAGTCGTCGCGCGAATCGGTAAACTTCACCGCAACACGCGTGGCTTCTTCACAGGTAATGGCAACAGGAATTTCTTTCATATCCGTCAGCGGGGTTACAGTTGTCGAGTTGAGGGAGGCCACTTTCATGGTACCGAAGTCAGCCACACCGCCGCCGCTTGGGAAGGCTGGGGTGCATGAGGATGGAAGGATTTTACCTGTTACTTTAATATCAATGCTTTGTGCAGCCATAACTGTATTAACCGACAAGGCTAACGCTGTAACCAGCATTCCTTTTTTGATCAGTGCGTTCATTCAATTTCCTTATTAAGGTGAAATACAAAAGAAAGCCAAATTCCGACATTTGGCCGAGGGTATCGATAAGCAATATTAATTGCCGGAAAATACCAGCATCAATAACCGCTATCAATTGTCTGACCCATCTTTAGGATTTAGACCTGAGGAATTCCTTAACTATTAAGATCAATTATTTGAAATATGAATGCAAATAGCGCCAGCGGCTTAAAAGCATTGAAGGGAATTATGTTATCGACAGTCTTATCAGACAAATTATTTAAGAGGGTTATTTAACGATAAGCGTTAAACAGGAATAACGATTGAGAAGGGAGGGGAGATTTCGCCTTTGCAAGCGAGAAGCAGGATGAGTTTTTTACACCCGTCCCCGCTCCGAAGAGCAAGGGACAGTGGCAACACAACTTATTTGTTCAGTTCAGCGGTCATATGTACGCGGTTACCAGAGAATGCCTGAGTAATTTTGTAAGAGGACGCGCCCGCTTCCTGAGCCTGAGCGGCGATTTTCGCTTCTGCGCCATCCAGCGTGGAGGCGGAAGCGGTGACAGTCTGTGCAGCGAAAGAACCGAATGAAGC
The DNA here is from genome assembly GCF_000710795.1 of Enterobacter sp. T1-1. Taxonomy (NCBI): domain Bacteria; kingdom Pseudomonadati; phylum Pseudomonadota; class Gammaproteobacteria; order Enterobacterales; family Enterobacteriaceae; genus Enterobacter; species Enterobacter sp. T1-1. Next base: position 43,282 of record NZ_JALW01000014.1, read on the forward strand.
AGCCAGAGCGATTACAGCGACAAAAGTTTTGATGCTTTTCATGATATAAACCCTTTCGTTAAGTTGTTTAGGTAAGGCACCGTGCCTTGATGAGATAAATACTAGACCTCATAACCGACAACTAAAAGCGGAAGGATTTGTTATTATCATTCAAAATTACTGATCAACAATTAAACGCTGAGGATGCGTGTAAACGGTAGCCCTTCCCGGTTTGCAGAAGCCGACCAGCGTCAGGTTACAACGCTCTGCCACCTCTACCGCCAGCGTCGTCGCCGCCGAGACCGCAAACAGGATTTCGACGCCGCACATCGCAGATTTTTGCACCATCTCGTAGCTGGCGCGGCTGGAAACCAGCGCTGCGCCGTGCTGCCAGAGATCGCTCTCCCGCGCCCGACGCCCCATCAGTTTATCCAGTGCCACATGACGTCCCACGTCTTCATGCCCACCGGCGATCTCGCCTGATGGCAGAACCCATGCCGCCGCATGCGTACAGCCGCTCAACTGACCGATGGGCTGCACGTCGTTGAGGTGGGCAAGCGCGTGGTCGAGGTTGGCCAGATTGAAGGTCTGCGTAAAGGGCAACGGCGCGACCGGTTTGCCGATATCGTTCAGTTGCTCAACGCCACAGACGCCGCACCCTGTTCGCCCAGCCAACGCACGACGACGCTCCTTCAGCCCCATAAAGCGACGGCTGGAGAGTTCGATCTGCACTTCCAGACCGTTGCAGGCCTGAACCACATCCATGCCGTAAATGTCCTGCGGATGCGCAATGATGCCTTCCGAGAGCGAAAACCCGATGGCGAACAGTTCAAGATCTTTTGGCGACGCCATCATCACAACGTGCGAGATGCCGTTGTACACCAGGGCGACGGGAACTTCTTCCGCCAGAAAATCGGGCGTGGCGTGGGTAATGTGAGGGGGTCGATGTACCGACAGCTCCACAATGCCTGCTGGCAGCGGTGACGAGTGGGTAGCACGGTTTTGTTTAGACACAACGGTTTTCCTGAACAACCACGGAGGTGAGCCTGCTATTGCAGCATAAACCACAGGCCTTACGCATAGTATGGATCAACTTTTCAGCACCCAACCGCCTCAAGTTTACCTACTCATTCTGGAGAGGTGCAACCGGCGCCATGCTACACCCCTGTAACATGCGGGGTTAATAATGTGATTGATATCACACTTTATAATCAACACGGTGATAATACGTTCACTTTGTATTAACGCCATTGGAACAGGCGTACCGACATTGTGGTATTCTGGTGATATCCCCCGGAGAAATGAGGGATTAACGCAAATTTTTCTCCTTTGCGGTCATTATTCAACCGCGAAGTCAAAACTACATATGTAAGCAATGTCGAAACAAGGAGTGACCCATGCAGGTCAGCAGAAGGCAGTTCTTTAAGATCTGCGCTGGCGGTATGGCAGGCACCACGGCAGCGGCACTGGGCTTTGCGCCTGGCGTAGCGCTGGCGGAAACGCGGCAGTATAAACTGCTGCGCACCCGTGAAACCCGTAATACCTGTACGTACTGCTCTGTCGGTTGCGGGCTGTTAATGTATAGCCTCGGCGACGGTGCTAAAAACGCCAAAGCGTCTATCTTCCACATTGAAGGCGACCCGGACCATCCGGTCAACCGCGGCGCGCTGTGCCCGAAAGGGGCCGGTCTGGTGGACTTTATCCACTCCGAAAGCCGTCTGAAATTCCCGGAATATCGCGCGCCTGGCTCTGATAAATGGCAGCAAATCAGCTGGGAAGAAGCATTTGACCGCATCGCTAAACTGATTAAAGAAGACCGCGATGCCAACTTTATTGCGAAGAACGCCGACGGCGTGACGGTCAACCGCTGGCTCTCGACCGGGATGCTGTGTGCATCGGCTTCCAGTAACGAAACCGGCTATTTAACCCAGAAATTCACGCGCGCACTCGGTATGCTCGCGGTCGACAACCAGGCGCGTGTCTGACACGGACCAACGGTAGCAAGTCTTGCTCCAACATTTGGTCGCGGTGCGATGACCAACCACTGGGTCGACATCAAGAACGCCAACCTTATTGTGGTGATGGGCGGTAACGCCGCTGAAGCGCACCCTGTCGGGTTCCGCTGGGCGATGGAAGCCAAAATCCACAACGGTGCGAAACTGATTGTGATCGATCCCCGCTTTACGCGTACAGCGTCAGTGGCGGATTTCTACACCCCTATTCGTTCAGGTACTGACATCACTTTCCTGTCAGGCGTATTGCTGTACCTGATGACTAACGAAAAATACAACCGCGAATACACCGAAGCCTATACCAACGCCAGCCTGATCGTGCGTGAGGATTACCACTTCGAAGATGGCCTGTTCAGCGGTTACGATGCCGAAAAACGCAAGTACGACAAAACCAGCTGGAACTACGAGCTGGACGAGAACGGCTTTGCGAAGCGCGACACCACCCTGCAACACCCGCGCTGCGTGTGGAACCTGCTGAAAGAGCACGTTTCTCGCTATACGCCGGACGTTGTTGAGAACATCTGTGGTACGCCAAAGGCTGACTTCCTGAAGGTCTGCGAGCTTATCGCCGAAACCAGCGCGAAAGACAAAACCGCGTCGTTCCTGTATGCCCTCGGCTGGACGCAACACTCCATTGGTGCGCAGAACATCCGTACCATGGCGATGGTTCAGCTGCTGCTCGGCAACATGGGGATGGCAGGCGGCGGCGTGAACGCCCTGCGCGGTCACTCCAACATTCAGGGTCTGACCGACCTCGGCCTGCTGTCACAAAGCCTGACAGGTTATATGAACCTGCCAAGCGAGAAACAACCGGACCTGCAAACCTACCTTACAGCCAGCACGCCAAAACCGCTGCTAGAAGGCCAGGTGAACTACTGGGGCAACTATCCGAAGTTCTTCGTCTCGCTGATGAAAGCCTTCTACGGCGACAAAGCGACGGCGGAAAATAGCTGGGGCTTTGACTGGCTGCCGAAGTGGGACAAAGGTTACGACGTGCTGCAGTACTTCGAGATGATGCACCAGGGTCAGGTCAACGGCTACATTTGCCAGGGCTTTAACCCGGTCGCCTCGTTCCCGAACAAGAACAAGGTTGTCGAGTCTCTGTCGAAACTGAAGTTCCTGATTACCATCGACCCGCTCAACACCGAGACCTCGACCTTCTGGCAGAACCACGGTGAATCGAACGACGTCGATCCGTCAAAAATTCAGACCGAAGTGTTCCGTCTGCCATCAACCTGCTTCGCGGAAGAGAACGGTTCTATCGTCAACTCTGGCCGCTGGCTGCAGTGGCACTGGAAAGGTGCGGACGCCCCGGGCATCGCCATGAACGACGGCGAGATCCTGGCCGGTATCTTCTTACGCCTGCGTAAGATGTACGCGGCAGAAGGCGGCGCGAACCCGGAACCGGTTCTGAACATGACCTGGAACTATTCGACGCCGGAGAATCCATCCCCGGAAGAAGTGGCGATGGAGAGCAACGGTAAGGCGCTGGCGGACGTTATCGACCCGGCCACCGGTACCGTGCTGGCGAAAAAAGGCGATCAGCTCAGCACCTTCGCGCACCTGCGTGATGACGGCACCACTTCAAGCGGTTGCTGGATCTTTACCGGTAGCTGGACGCCGAAAGGCAACCAGATGGCCAACCGCGATAACGCTGACCCATCGGGCCTTGGCAATACGCTGGGCTGGGCTTGGGCATGGCCGCTGAACCGCCGCATTCTCTATAACCGTGCCTCCGCTGACCCGCAGGGCAACCCGTGGGATCCGAAGCGTCAGCTTCTGAAATGGGACGGCGCGAAATGGGGCGGCGTGGATATTCCGGACTACAGCACTGCCGCACCAGGCAGCGATGTCGGGCCGTTTATCATGCAGCCTGAAGGGATGGGACGCCTGTTTGCCATCGATAAAATGGCGGAAGGGCCGTTCCCGGAACACTACGAGCCGTTTGAAACGCCGCTGGGTACTAACCCGCTGCACCCGAACGTGGTCTCTAACCCGGCTGCCCGTATCTTTAAGGGCGACTTTGAAGCGCTGGGTAAAAAAGACAAGTTCCCGTATGTGGGCACCACTTACCGTCTGACCGAGCACTTCCACTACTGGACCAAGCACGCGCTACTTAACGCCATCGCGCAGCCGGAACAGTTTGTGGAGATCGGCGAGAAGCTGGCGAACAAGCTCGGCATTGCCCATGGCGATACCGTGAAGGTCTCCTCCAACCGTGGCTATATCAAGGCCAAGGCGGTAGTGACCAAGCGTATTCGCACGCTGAACGTACACGGTCAGCAGGTGGATACCATCGGTATTCCGATTCACTGGGGTTATGAGGGCGTGGCGAAGAAAGGGTTCATTGCGAACACCCTGACGCCATTCGTCGGTGATGCGAACACGCAGACGCCGGAGTTTAAGGCCTTCCTCGTGAACGTGGAAAAGGTGTAACGGAGACGACTTATGGCTTATCAATCTCAGGACATTATTCGTCGTTCCGCGACTAACGGTTTCACGCCCGCGCCTCAGGCGCGGGACCACCAGCAGGAAGTGGCGAAGCTTATCGATGTTACCACCTGTATCGGCTGTAAAGCCTGTCAGGTGGCCTGTTCAGAGTGGAACGACCTCCGTGACGAAGTGGGTCACAACGTCGGGGTGTACGACAACCCGGCCGACCTGACCGCCAAGTCCTGGACGGTAATGCGTTTCTCTGAAGTGGAGCAGAACGACAAACTGGAATGGCTTATCCGCAAAGACGGCTGTATGCACTGTGCGGATCCGGGCTGCCTGAAGGCGTGTCCGTCAGAAGGGGCTATCATTCAGTATGCCAACGGCATTGTCGACTTCCAGTCCGAGCAGTGCATCGGCTGCGGCTACTGCATCGCGGGCTGCCCGTTTGACGTGCCGCGACTGAACCCGGAAGACAACCGCGTCTACAAATGTACGCTGTGCGTTGACCGCGTGAACGTTGGCCAGGAGCCAGCCTGCGTGAAAACCTGTCCAACCGGCGCCATTCACTTTGGCTCCAAAGAGGATATGAAAACGCTGGCGGCCGAACGCGTGGGTGAACTGAAAACCCGTGGTTACGATAACGCTGGCCTGTACGATCCGGCCGGTGTGGGCGGTACGCACGTCATGTACGTGTTGCACCATGCCGACAAGCCGAATCTGTATCACGGCCTGCCGGAGAACCCGGAAATCAGCGCCACCGTGAAGTTCTGGAAAGGCATCTGGAAACCGCTGGCAGCGGTAGGCTTTGCTGCCACCTTCGCAGCGAGCATCTTCCACTACGTCGGCGTCGGTCCGAACCGCGCGGAAGAGGAAGACGACAACCTGCATGAAGAGAAAGACGAGGTGCGCAAATGAAAAAACGTGACACCATCGTGCGCTACACCGCGCCGGAACGCATCAACCACTGGGTCACCGCCTTCTGCTTTATGCTGGCGGCGATAAGCGGGCTGGGGTTCTTCTTCCCGTCCTTCAACTGGCTGATGCAGATACTGGGTACGCCACAGCTGGCGCGCATCCTTCACCCGTTCGTGGGTGTGGTGATGTTTGCCTCGTTTATCATCATGTTTTTCCGTTACTGGCACCATAACCTAATCAATCGGGATGATATCTTTTGGGCGAAGAATATTCGTAAGATCGTCGTCAACGAGGAAGTGGGTGACACCGGGCGTTATAACTTCGGCCAGAAGTGCGTATTCTGGGCGGCGATTATCTTCCTGGTCCTGTTGCTGGTGAGCGGCGTGATCATCTGGCGTCCGTACTTTGCGCCTGCTTTCTCAATCCCGGTGATCCGATTCGCGCTGATGCTGCATTCATTTGCCGCAGTGGCGTTAATTGTGGTTATCATGGTGCATATTTACGCCGCCCTCTGGGTGAAAGGCACCATTACCGCGATGGTGGAAGGATGGGTAACCAAAACGTGGGCGAAGAAACATCACCCGCGTTGGTACCGTGAAGTCCGCCAGAAACAGGAAAAGTCATCTGAATGAGTATTCGCATAATCCCGCAAGATGAGCTGGGGTCGAGCGAGAAACGCACGGCGGAATATATTCCGCCGTTGTTATTCCCCAGACTCAAGAACCTCTACAACCGCCGTGCAGAGCGCCTGCGCGAGCTGGCAGAGAACAACCCGCTGGGCGATTTTCTGCGTTTTGCCGCGCTGGTTGCCCATGCGCAGGAAGTGGTGCTGTACGACCACCCGCTGCAAATGGATCTGACTGCGCGCATCAAAGAAGCCAGTGAGCAGGGCAAGCCGCCGCTGGATATTCACGTCCTGCCACGTGACAAGCACTGGCATAAGCTGCTGCATTCTCTGATTGCCGAGCTGAAGCCCGAGATGAGCGGCACCGCGCTGGCGGTCATTGAGAACCTGGAAAAAGCCTCCGATCAGGAGCTGGAAGAGATGGCGAGCGCGCTGTTTGCCTCTGACTTCTCGCTGGTCAGCAGCGATAAAGCGCCGTTTATCTGGGCTGCGCTGTCGCTCTACTGGGCGCAAATGGCCAGTCTGATCCCCGGTAAAGCGCGCGCCGAATACGGCGAAGCGCGCCAGTTCTGTCCGGTGTGTGGCTCAATGCCAGTCTCCAGCATGGTACAGATCGGCACCACCCAGGGGCTGCGCTACCTGCATTGCAACCTGTGTGAAACCGAGTGGCATGTGGTGCGCGTGAAGTGTAGCAACTGCGAGCAGACCCGCGATCTGAACTACTGGTCGCTGGAAAATGAAGACGCGGCGGTAAAAGCTGAAAGTTGCGGCGATTGCGGTACGTATCTGAAGATTCTGTATCAGGAGAAAGACCCGAAAGTTGAAGCGGTGGCCGACGATCTCGCCTCGCTGATTCTGGACGCCAAAATGGAGCAAGAGGGCTTTGCCCGTAGCTCTATCAACCCGTTCCTGTTCCCGGGTGAAGGGGAGTAATCTCCTGTAATAGTGCCGGGCGGCGCAAGCTTGCCCGGCCTACAGTTGATAAGGCGTAACGACCTCATCAATACCCGAAAAATCTTTCGTATTTCGAGAAATCAACGGACATTTTCTGCTCTGGGCTGTGGCCAGAATGATGGCATCAGGCAGTTTCATTCCATGTTTTTCACGCAGTAAAACGCTTCTTTCCGCGATATCCCGAGACACATCAATAATTTCGAAAGCGCCCATCACGGCTGCCGTTTTCGCTTCATGACCATGCCTGCGTGCGCCCACCATCACCTCCATCCAGGTAATTAAGCTAATGGCTCGATGTGACGCGGCATGATCAATCGCATCCGCAGCTTCGACACGGTTGTTGAAGAGATCAATGAGAATATTGGTATCAAACACGGCCATATTGTTCACGATCACCATTCCTCACGCAGCTTACGTTCATACTCCAGCCCGTCTTCTTTCTTGTCTCCCCACAAGCCAAGCGCAGCGCGGATAACAGACGAACTCTGCTGGTCGAGATACAGCTCTATCGCCTCCCGTAGCAGCTCAGCGCGCGGCTGATTTCGCAGTTGCTTGAGGTTATCCAGCCGTTGAATCACGTCATCAGATAAATCGATCAGTATTCTGCCCATATCCAGTTCCGCCAAAACACTCATATATCACCCTAGTATATCATCTGCGGTTAATTTTCAGGCAAAATACACCTTATCAATTTAGGGTTAAAGGGCATTTTTTCGAGAGTAATCAATTTTGCGAGCCGCTTTCCATATCGTTCGCATCCTCAGATTTCGCTGTTTTCATCTGCATTAAATCAGGCTATAAATCTGTATATACATACAGCAAAAGGACATCACCATGGCACTGGAAAAGGGTATTGATAGGCTTGTGCAGGATTTTATCGCTGCAGGCCGACCTGGCGCGCGTAAGCAGAGTATTGATGACCGGAGAGCCGGATATGTAGCCAGCACTGTACTTGCCGGCGAGACCGAAACCCGCGTGCAGGTTGAAACGCTTGTCATTGATGGCCTTACCTTTCGGGTATTTTCGCCTCTCAATGTCTCTGAAACGTTACCTTGTGCCCTCTACTACCATGGCGGTTGTTTTGTCAGCGGTGGGTTTGCAACCCATGACAATCAGCTCCGCCAGCTGGCGTATTACGGTCAGTGTCGGGTGGTTGCGGTTCAGTACAGGCTGGCACCGGAGCATACCTTCCCCGCTGCGCATGATGATGCAGAGAGAGCGGCGGAGCTTGTCTGGCAACATGCAGAAAAAGTCGGTGTGGATAAAAACCGGATTACGCTTTGTGGTGACAGTGCAGGCGGCCATCTGGCACTGGTCACCGCGCTGCGGCTCAAGGCTAAAACACAGTGGAATCCGGCCCAGCTTATCCTTATCTACCCTATGCTCGACGCCACAGCCAGCTTTGCAAGCTACACCCATAATGGGCAGGACTACGTTATCACGCGCGATACGCTGCTGAGTGGTTATGACATGTACCTGGCAGAGACAGACCGCCGGACCCCTGAAGCCAGCCCACTCTGGCGGGATGATTTCAATGGCCTGCCGCCGGTGCATATTATTACCGCCGAGTACGATCCGCTATGCGACGAGGGTCAGGCACTTTATCAACATATGACAGAACAAGGGGTTATTTGCACAGCGCAGCATTGGCTGGGTGTCATCCACGGCTTCTTCCAGCTTGCCGGCGTCAGTCCATCAGCGCGAGATGTTCTTCGGGACATCGCCTGGCGGATCAACTCCGCCCGGCGATAACATCGGGGAACCTTACTCCTCCTCGTTCCCGCCCTCTTCATACGCGCCAAACGGCTTCGCAGGCAGAACGATATAGGTGCCTTCAAACACCGCGCCTGGGGTTTCATCGCCAAAGAGTTCAACCTGCATCTGTACACGGGCTTTGCGACCGCGCGCCAGGCGGTCGAGATCGCCCCCCAAAGAGCCGAGATCGGCCACGGCGCTCGGTTTGCCGCTTATGGGGGCGCTGTAGCGAATATGGGCATCAGCCAGAATGATCGTGCCGCCAAGGTGGCGTTCACGCAGCATCAGCCAGATAAGCCCCCAGCCGGTGAGCGTGGCGAGCGAAAACAGGCTGCCGGCAAAGAGCGTGTGGTGTGGGTTCTGATTGCCGGTTTCCGGCATGGTGGTAATGAATTTTTGCCCGGTGTACTGCTGAATACGCACCCCCATCTTTTCACTCAGAGGGATGTGCTGATACCAGGCCTGCTGAAGCTGTCCGCACCAGTCCGCGCGGTGGAGAATATCATCCAGCGTGGCGATGGGTTTAATCATCAAAAAGTGGCGAATCGGCGTGGTTTGCGGGGTCGTAATTTCCCCCTGATTAACAAAACCGAGTTTGGCGAAGAACTCAACAGCATCTTCGCGGGCGCTACAGGTCACGCGCTTAACGCCTTCCTGACGGGCCACGGACTCCAGGGTCATCGCCATCAGCGTACCTAACCCTTTGTCCTGCACGGAGGGATGGACCGCCATAAAACGAATAGAGGCTTCGTTATCGGCATTAATATACAGACGCCCGACGGCAACGAGGTTACCCTCTTCGTCCATCACCATCTGATGATGTGCCATGGCGTCCCAGGCGTCGCGTTCAGACCCTTTAGGCTGATGTAATGGCTTGCGCAGCATTTCCCAGCGGAACTGGTAATAGGCTTCTAACTCTTCTTCCGTTTGCGGTACTCGAAGGTGATACATAGCTGTACTCTCTCTTGTTACCCGCGGCCACGCCGCCAGTTGGCTCATACCTGGAGCCAGAATGTGACGGGGCCATCGTTCACCAGCGATACCTGCATATCTGCAGCAAATCGTCCGGTTTGCGTATTCATTTCCTGTTGGCGACAACGCTCAACAAAGTACTCGTAAAGCGCTTCTGCCCGATCCGGGGCCGCACCTTTTGAGAAACTCGGGCGCATGCCGCGTTCGGTATCGGCGGCCAGCGTAAACTGGGAAACCACCAGCACGCTTCCGCCCGATTGCTGGACGTTAAGGTTCATCTTGCCTTCCGCATCACTGAAGATACGGTAGCCCAGCACGCGTTCACATAAGCGGTTGGCTTTTTGTTCGTCGTCATCCTTTTCGACACCTAACAACACTAAAAGTCCTGGGCCAATTTCACCCGTCACCTCTCCCTCCACGGTGACGCTGGCACGGGTTACGCGCTGTATCAATGCAATCATGGTTGGTCTGCTTCTTGTTGTTTTTCAGCTTCTGCTGCTTTTTTAAGTTCGCGGTATACGCCGAGAGTGACAGTTATTTCCGCACCAAGCAAGACGATACACCAGGTCCAGTAAACCCAGACAAACAAAATGGGGATCACCGCCAGTACGCCGTAAATGAGCTGATAGGAGGGGAACATGGTGATGTAAAGGGCAAACCCTTTTTTGCCCAGTTCGAAGAGTACCGCTGCCACCAGTGCGCCAACAACCGCATCACGGTTCGGCACGCGCGTGGTCGGCACCACACTGTAGAGCAGCCAGAAAGAGAGCCACGATAAAATCAGCGGGAAGATACGCAACACGTTATCAATGGCACCGTTGAGATCGCTGGCCCAGCGCAGGGAGAGCAGATAGGAGCTAATCGCCAGGCTCGCCCCCGCCAGCAGCGGGCCGAGAGTTAAAATCATCCAGTAAACAGCAAAGGAATAGACCTTCGGGCGGACTTTTTTACTCCGCCAGATTGTATTAAGCGCACTGTCGATGGAGTACATCAGCAGCAGCGCGGTGACGATAAGCCCGCACGCCCCCACTGCCGTCATCTTGCTGGAGTTTGCGACAAACTGTTCAATGTAGTTCTGGATCACATCGCCAGTGGCAGGAATAAAATTCGCAAAGACGAAGTGACGCAACTGCAGGCTGACCTCTGCAAACATGGGAAAAGCGGAAAAAAGGGCAAAAATAACCGCCACCAGCGGTACCAGGGAGAGCAACGACACGTAGGCGAGGTTACCCGCCAGCGTGGTCATGTTGTCCTCATCAATACGGTGCCAGAGGAGTTTTAGCCAGGCCCTGAGCGGGCGAGTATGGTGCGTGGCTTTTAGATGAACGGTTTTTAGCATAACTGCTTCGCAAAGTAGTTCGGTATCGTCTCTTTTCCGGTCACCAGAATTGACGTAATACCCAACTGGTTAGCTCCCTCTATATTATCGGCATTGTCATCGAAAAAGACCGCATCGGACGCGGAGAATCCTTCCGCTTGCAGTACCGCCTGATAAATCCGCGCTTCGGGTTTACGCATCCCCATCTCTTGCGAGAGGTAGATTTTATCTGCTGCGGCCTTAACTTCTGGATATTCTTCAGGCCAGAACGTGGTGTGCAGGCGGTTGGTGTTCGACAGCACGACGACCCGGTGACCCTGCTCGCGAAGTTTATGCATGATGTCGATAACCTCAGGGCGGATAGCGACAAATACAGCCTGCCAGCCGTGGGAGAACTGTTCGTAGCTTAACGGCAGATCCATTTCATGGCACAGACGTTCAGCAAACACTTCGTCGCTGATCTCACCCCGTTCATGCTGATGGAATGTCTCGCCCATGGCGAAACTCTGTTTTAACGTCGCCAGCGGGACACGGCTAAAATCGCTCCATGCGCCCAGCACCCGATTGAAATCGATATCGACGATTACATTTCCTAAGTCAAAGATATAAAGCATGTTTATCTCCTGCTCGCCGTGGAAAAGTAACTGTAGCGGGAAAGATAAGGTTTGGCTATGCGCCAGATTCAGCTTAAAGAAAGGAACGGCCCGAAGGGATTTTCGGGCCGTCAGAGAGGTTATCCAGCCTGCTGCTCGTCGCCTGTGCTGACTTCGACAACTTCTACCTTGCTGAATTTGAGATGGTTATGTAGCGCAGAGCCGGGCAGTTCATCGGTAAAGAGCGCCGTTGCCTGCGCCACGTTGCCAATTTCCACGGCGGCAGAGGCGGTGTATTTCGTATGATCGGCCGCCAGTAAAATATGTCTGGCGTGAGCCATCATCGTTTTCACCACGCTGGCTTCATTGACGTCAAACTCCATCATCGCGCCGTCGTGTTCAATCGCCCCCACGCTGGTCACCAGATAATCCGCCCGAAAGCCAGACACGAACGCCGTCGCCGCCGGACCGATAATGCCGCCGTTATGTGGACGCAGCGTACCGCCGGGCACCATCACCTCAAAACGCGGATTTTTATAGAGGATGTGTGCCACCCGCAGACTGTTAGTGATGATACGCAGATGGTTATGGTTGAGCAGCGCACGGGCCACGTGCTCCACGGTCGTGCCAATGGTGATGAAAATAGTGGAACCATCAGGAATATAGTCGGCAATTGCTTCGGCAATCGCCCGCTTCTCTTCAGTCAGCGACACTTCGCGCTGCTCAAAGGCCGTGTTCACCACGCTGGATGCCCTGCCCGCACCGCCATGATGTCGCGTAATCAGTCCCTGTTCGCTCAGCTTGCGGATATCCCGGCGCACGGTTTGCGTCGAGACGTCCAGCAGCTGCGCCAGTTCATCAATGTTCATATATCCGCGATCGGCTATCAGCGTCAGCAGCTGATCGTGACGCGGGTTGCCGGTCAGTTCGGTAAGGCTCATGGGCTGTCCTCTGAAAACCATCACGCCCCGCATTTTATACAAAAAGTGACAAAAAAGAGCGGGTTTGATCACAGTCGGGTATACCTGCGCGACCGCCGGGCTGAGTACATTTCAGCGCGGCGACGGCGCTGGCGAAACGCACGGCTTGCGCTGGAGATAACCGTTGCGCCAGGCTGACCGCCAGGGCACCGTGGAAAACATCCCCCGCCCCGGTGGTATCAACCACCTCGACCTCAAAACCCGGCTGATGGCACTGGACACCGTTCTCCAGCCAAAAGCAGCCGTCCCGGCCCTGCGTGACATAGACATGTCCATTTGTGAGCGTTTGTGCTTTTTTAAGCGCACCTTCCGTTTCCTCAAGATGGCTTACCCGACGCAGCCCCGGCGCGGAAAAGGCAGCATGATCGCTGAGGGCGATAAGTTCCGCGATGTCCTGAGGGGTTGTATCCGCATCGAGCAACGTGGGGACGCCTTGCTGGCGGGCAAGGGTAAACGCCTGCTTCGCCCCTTCATGCCAGCGCACATCGGCTAAAACAATGTCCCATTGCGAGAAGTCGATGCCCTGCAGCCAGTCTGCCGCAGCGGGAAGATCGGGGCTGGGATAGTTCGCGATGATGCGTTCCCCGCTGCCGTCCACCAGCACCGCCGATTGTGACGAGCGGGCATCTTTCACTATGCGCGTGTAGCGGGTGTTCACCCCCAGGGATTCCAGCTCCGCAAGCAGCCTTCTGCCGGTATCGTCGTCACCCACCCGGCCAATAAAATCCACGGATGCCCCCAGTTTTGCCGCCGCCACCGCCGCAGTTGCCGCCGGGCCGCCGCCCACTTCCGTATAGTCTTTTGCGACATATTTCCCACCTTCTTTTGGTAAATCATTGAGATACCAGATGCGATCCAGCACGGTTATGCCGACACAAACGATGCGAGTCATGGTGCTTCCTTCTGCAATTTCTGATGCCTTCATTTTAATTTCATCAAATGTTTAAAAAGTGACCCCTGTCAATTTTTTGACTATAAATTACAAATACGATCAAAAACAGACAACATAAACGCGCAAAAATTGACACGATATGACAGGAGAGAGGCATGTCAGCAATCGCATTTATCGGTTTAGGGCAGATGGGCGCGCCAATGGCGAAGAATCTGTTGAAGCAAGGTCACCAGCTTCAGGTCTTTGATGTGAACCCGCAGGCGGTTCAGATCCTGGTGGAGAGCGGCGCGAAGGCGGCGGCAACGCCCGCGCAGGCCGCAACGGATGCCGAGTTCGTCATTACCATGCTGCCCAACGGCGACCTGGTGCGCAGCGTGTTGTTTGGCGAACACGGCGTTTGCGAAGGCTTATCTCGCGACGCGCTGGTGATCGATATGTCGACCATTCATCCCCTGCAAACCGACGCGTTGATCCACGACATGGCCGGGCGTGGCTTCAGCCTGATGGACGTACCTGTCGGGCGCACCTCAGACCATGCCATCGCCGGCACGCTGCTCCTGCTGGCAGGCGGCACGGCGGAGCAGGTTGAGCGCGCCACCCCCGTCTTAATGGCGATGGGCAATGAGCTGATTAACGCCGGCGGGCCGGGCATGGGCATCCGCGTGAAGCTTATCAATAACTACATGAGCATTGCGCTAAACGCCCTGTCCGCCGAGGCGGCCGTGCTGTGTGAAGCGCTCGGTCTCTCCTTTGAGGTGGCGCTCAAGGTCATGAGCGGCACGCCTGCAGGTAAAGGCCATTTCACCACCTCCTGGCCGAACAAGGTGCTGAAAGGGGATCTTTCACCCGCCTTCATGATCGACCTTGCACATAAAGATCTGGGGATCGCCCTGGACGTGGCCAACCAGCTCCACGTTCCGATGCCGCTGGGCGCGGCTTCCCGCGAAGTTTACAACCAGGCACGCGCCGCCGGGCGCGGGCGCGAAGACTGGACAGCCATTCTTGAACAGGTTCGCGCATCTGCCGGGCTGAAAAAATCACACTGATACGAAAGGACTGAGGAATGACGATGTACACCCTGAAAGATATCACCCGACCTTCCGGCGGTTTTGCGATGCTGGCCGTCGATCAGCGCGAAGCGATGCGCCTGATGTTTGCCGCAGCAGGTGCGCCGGTGCCGGTCACGGACCAGCATCTGACGGATTTTAAGGTCAGTGCGGCGAAAATTCTGTCGCCGTACGCCTCTGCCATTCTCGTCGACCAGCAGTTCTGCTATCGCCAGATTGTGGAGCAGCAGGCCGTAGCTAAAAGCTGCGCGCTGATTGTGGCGGCCGACGAGTTTATTCCTGGGAACGGTATTCCCGTCGACAGCGTGACGATCGACAAGAACGTCGATGCGCAGGCGGTCAAACGCGATGGCGGCAAGGCGCTGAAATTACTGGTGCTATGGCGTAGCGATGAAGACGCGCAGCAGCGTCTTGAGATGGTGAAGGCATTTAACTCCCTGTGCCACGACAACGGCCTGCTGAGCATTATAGAGCCGGTGGTACGTCCACCGCGTCGCGGCGCCGGGTTTAACCGCGAACAGGCGATTATCGATGCGGCCAAAGAACTGGGCGACAGCGGTGCAGACCTCTACAAAGTGGAGATGCCGCTGTTGGGTAAAGGCACGCAGCAGGAACTGCTGGCGGCCTCGCAGAAGCTGAACGAGCACATCGCCATGCCGTGGGTGATCCTCTCCTCCGGCGTGGACGAAAAATTATTCCCGCGCGCCGTGAGCGTTGCCATGCAGGCGGGGGCATCAGGCTTTTTAGCCGGTCGCGCCGTCTGGTCATCGGTGATTGGCCTGCCGGACACCGGGCTGATGCTTCGCGATATTTCCGTACCTAAACTGCAGCGTCTGGGTGAGATCGTCGACGAAATGATGGCTCGCCGTTAAGAAAGGACCCGAACATGAAATGGTTTAACACCCTGAGCCATAACCGCTGGCTCGAACAAGAGACCGACCGCATTCTTGATTTCGGTAAAAACGCCGCCGTACCGACCGGCTTCGGCTGGCTGGGCAATAACGGGCAGGTTCGCAGCGATATGGGCACGCATCTGTGGATCACCGCCCGTATGCTGCACGTTTACGCGGTAGCGGCGAACATGGGTCGTCCCGGTGCGTATGCCCTGGTTGAGCACGGCATCAATGCCCTGAACGGCCCGCTGCGCGACAAACAGTACGGCGGCTGGTACGCCTGTGTTAACGATGAAGGCGTGGTGGATGCCTCCAAGCAGGGCTATCAGCACTTCTTCGTACTGCTGGGCGCGGCGAGCGCCGTCACCACCGGACATCCGCAGGCGCGCAGGCTGCTGGACGACGCCATTGAGGTGATTGAGCGCTACTTCTGGAGCGAACAGGAGCAGATGTGCCTGGAGTCCTGGGATGAAGCTTTCAGCAAAACGGAAGATTACCGCGGCGGTAACGCCAACATGCACGCCGTGGAAGCCTTCCTCATCGTGTATGACGTAACCCACGATCGTAAATGGCTCGACCGCGCCCTGCGCATCGCCTCGGTGATTATTCACGACGTGGCGCGCAAAGGTGAGTATCGCGTTAACGAGCATTTCGATACCAACTGGAACCCGATCCGCGACTACAACATCGATAATCCCGCCCACCGTTTTCGCGCCTACGGCGGCACACCAGGGCACTGGATTGAGTGGGGCCGCCTGATGCTGCACCTGCGTGCCGCGCTGGAAGCCCGCTTCGAAACCCCACCGGCGTGGCTGCTGGAAGACGCCAAAGGACTGTTCCACGCCACCATCCGCGATGCCTGGGCGCCAGACGGAGCCGATGGGTTCGTCTACTCCGTTGGCTGGGACGGCAAGCCTATCGTGCGCGAACGCGTGCGCTGGCCGATCGTCGAGGCGATGGGCACTGCGTATGCGCTCTACACCGTAACCGGCGAGGCGCAGTACGAAGCCTGGTATCAGAAATGGTGGGATTACTGCATCAAATACCTGATGGATTACGAGAACGGATCCTGGTGGCAGGAGCTGGACACCAACAACGAAGTGACCACCAAAGTCTGGGACGGCAAGCAGGATATTTACCATCTGCTGCACTGCCTGGTGATCCCCCGCCTGCCGCTGGCCCCGGGCTTAGCCCCTGCCGTAGCCGCCGGATTACTGGATAGCCAGGCCAAATAATAAAGACGGAGTTTTCTATGCGTACCCTACACAATATTGATCTGAAAAATAACGAACATGGCTTCACCCTGCGCTGGCAGGACCGTCTGATTTTATCCCACTCCACCGATGAACCTTGCCTGTGGATCGGCGCGGGCGTTGCCGATATCGATATGTTTCGCGGCAACTTCAGCATCAAAGACAAGCTCAACGAAAAAATCGCCCTGACGGACGCGACCGTTACACAGCAAAGCGCAGGCTGGGCGATCCGCTTTACCCGTGGCGATGCGGTGAGCGCGACGCTGCTGGTGGGTGTGGATGTAGAAGGCCGTCTGGAACTGAAGCTGAAGAATGATGCCACCTGTCACAACCGCATCTGGCTGCGGCTGGCGGCCCAGCCTGAAGATCATATCTACGGCTGCGGCGAGCAGTTCTCGTACTTTGATCTGCGCGGAAAGCCGTTCCCGCTGTGGACCAGCGAACAGGGGGTGGGCCGCAATAAGCAGACCTACGTGACCTGGCAGGCCGACTGCAAAGAGAATGCGGGCGGCGATTATTACTGGACCTTCTTCCCCCAGCCTACCTTCGTGAGCACCCAGAAGTACTACTGCCACGTGGATAACAGCTGCTACATGAACTTCGACTTCAGCGCGCCGGATTTCCACGAACTGGCGTTCTGGGAAGATAACGCCACGCTGCGCTTCGAATGTGCAGAAACCTACGTCGATCTGCTGGAAAAACTCACCGACCTGCTGGGGCGTCAGCCG
This sequence comes from Enterobacter sp. T1-1, assembly GCF_000710795.1. NCBI lineage: Bacteria > Pseudomonadati > Pseudomonadota > Gammaproteobacteria > Enterobacterales > Enterobacteriaceae > Enterobacter > Enterobacter sp. T1-1. The sequence goes on from NZ_JALW01000014.1 coordinate 60,654, forward strand.
GAGCTGCCGGACTGGGTTTACGACGGCGTGACGCTGGGCATTCAGGGCGGCACCGGGGTGTGTCAGCACAAGCTCGACGTCATGCGTCAGGGCGGGGTGAAGGTGAACGGCATCTGGGCGCAGGACTGGTCCGGCATCCGCATGACCTCCTTTGGCAAACGCGTGATGTGGAACTGGAAGTGGAACAGCGAGCTGTATCCGCAGCTTAATGAGCGTATTGCACAGTGGAAACAGGAAGGCGTGCAGTTCCTCTCCTATATCAACCCGTACGTCGCCAGCGACAAAGATCTCTGTGAAGAGGCGGCAAAACGCGGCTATCTGACCAAAAATGCCGACGGCAAGGACTACCACGTCGAGTTTGGCGAGTTCTATGCGGGCGTTATCGACCTGACCAACCCGGAAGCCTACGGCTGGTACAAAGAGGTGATCAAAAAGAACCTGATCGAACTGGGTTGCGGCGGCTGGATGGCCGATTTTGGCGAATATCTGCCAACCGATACCTTCCTGCACAACGGCGTCAGCGCGGAGATCATGCATAACGCCTGGCCTGCCCTGTGGGCCAAATGTAACTACGAGGCGCTGGAAGAGACCGGCAAGCTCGGCGAGATCCTGTTCTTCATGCGCGCAGGTTATACCGGCAGCCAGAAGCACTCGGTGATGATGTGGGCGGGAGATCAGAACGTCGACTGGAGCCTGGACGACGGTCTGGCGTCCGTCGTACCTGCTGCGCTGTCTCTGGCGATGACTGGTCACGGGCTGCACCACAGCGACATCGGCGGCTATACCACCCTGTTCGAGATGAAACGCACCAAAGAGCTGTTGCTGCGCTGGTGCGATTTCAGCGCCTTTACGCCGATGATGCGTACCCACGAAGGTAACCGCCCGGGTGACAACTGGCAGTTCGACGGCGACGCCGAAACCATCGCGCACTTTGCACGTATGACCACCGTGTTCACCACCCTGAAGCCGTACATCAAAGCTGCGGTTGCGCAGAACGCGAAAAGTGGCCTGCCGGTGATGCGCCCGCTGTTCCTGCATTATGAAGACGACGCGCGCGCCTACACGCTGAAATACCAGTACCTGTTTGGCCGCGATCTGCTGGTGGCACCGGTTCATGAAGAGGGCCGCCACGACTGGACGCTCTATCTTCCGCAGGACAACTGGGTGAATGTGTGGACGGGTGAAACCTGCCAGGGCGGTGAGGTGACCGTTGCTGCCCCGCTCGGCAAACCGCCGGTCTTCTATCGCCAGCAAAGCGAATGGGCAGATCTGTTTAACACCTTACGTCATATCTGATAAGGCTCGCCCGCGGGGAAACCTGCGGGCAGACGGAGAACAATAATGAGTCAACATACTTCTGATCCGGCAACCCTACGCCTGCCGTTTAAAGAAAAACTCGCCTACGGGATGGGCGATCTCGGCTCTAACATCCTGCTGGATATCGGCACGCTGTATCTGCTGAAGTTTTATACCGACGTGCTGGGCCTGCCGGGTACCTACGGCGGGATCATCTTCCTGATTGCCAAATTCTTTACCGCCTTCACCGATATGGGCACCGGGATCATGCTCGACTCCCGGCGCAACATCGGCCCGAAAGGGAAATTCCGCCCGTTCGTGCTGTATGCCGCCTTCCCGGTGACCTTGCTGGCGATTGCCAACTTCGTCGGCACGCCGTTTGAAATCACCGGTAAAACAGTGATGGCAACGGTGCTGTTCATGCTGTACGGCCTGTTCTTCAGCATGATGAACTGCTCTTACGGCGCGATGGTGCCCGCCATCACCAAAAACCCGGACGAGCGCGCCTCGCTGGCCGCCTGGCGTCAGGGCGGCGCCACGCTTGGCCTGCTGCTCTGTACTGTCGGTTTTGTCCCGGTAATGAACCTGATTGAGGGCAACGATCAGCTTGGCTATATCTTTGCCGCCACGCTTTTCTCGCTGTTCGGGCTGTTCTTTATGTGGTGGTGCTACAAGGGCGTGACCGAGCGTTACGTCGAGACGCAGCCTGCTCATCCGGCGCAAAAACCGGGGCTGTTGCAGTCGTTTCGCGCCATTGCCGGAAACCGTCCGCTGTTTATCCTGTGCATCGCCAACCTCTGCACGCTGGGTGCCTTTAACGTCAAACTCGCCATCCAGGTTTACTACACGCAGTACGTGCTGAACGACCCGATCCTGCTGTCGTACATGGGTTTCTTCAGCATGGGCTGTATTTTTATCGGCGTCTTTATGATGCCCGGCGCGGTGCGGCGCTTCGGCAAGAAAAAAGTCTATATCGGCGGGCTGATGGTTTGGGTGGCGGGCGATCTGCTCAACTACTTCTTCGGCGGCGGCTCGGTGAGCTTTGTGGCGTTCTCCTGCCTGGCCTTCTTCGGCTCCGCGTTCGTGAACAGCCTGAACTGGGCGCTGGTATCCGATACCGTGGAATACGGCGAGTGGCGCACCGGCGTGCGATCTGAAGGAACGGTTTACACCGGCTTTACCTTCTTCAGGAAGGTATCTCAGGCACTGGCGGGCTTCTTCCCGGGGATCATGCTCACGCAAATTGGCTATGTGCCCAACGTGGTGCAATCCGCCGGAACGGTTGAAGGACTGCGGCAGCTGATTTTTATCTATCCGAGCCTGCTGGCGGTCATCACCATTGTGGCGATGGGCTGTTTCTACAATCTCAACGAGAAGATGTACGTGCGCATCGTGGAAGAGATCGAACTGCGTAAACGTACGGCATAAATGACGAGATAGAGCGCCCTGCGGGCGCTCTGAGGATCGACCATGACACATAACACTGATCCGTTAACCCTGAAATTGAGCCTGCGAGAGAAGTGCGCCTACGGGATGGGCGATTTTGGCTCGAATCTGATGCTGTGTATTGGCACGCTTTATCTGCTGAAGTTTTACACCGACGAACTGGGCATGCCCGCCTTCTATGGCGGCATTATTTTCCTGGTAGCGAAGTTTTTTACCGCGTTCACCGACATGCTGACCGGCGTGCTGCTGGACTCCCGGCGTAACATCGGCGCGAAGGGAAAATTCCGGCCATTCATTCTTTATGCCTCCGTCCCGGTGGCGCTGGTCGCGACGGCGCAGTTTATGGCCAACGACTTTAGCCTGACGGTGAAAACGGCGCTCGCCACCGTGCTCTTCATGATGTTTGGCCTCTGCTATAGCCTGATGAACTGCGCCTACGGTGCGATGGTACCGGCCATTACCAAAAACCCGAACGAGCGCGCACAGCTTGCGGCGTGGCGTCAGGGCGGCGCAACCGTGGGGCTGTTGCTCTGCACCGTCGGCTTTATGCCCATTCAGGCGCTGTTCGTCAGCCAGCCCTCCCTCGGCTATCTGGTGGCGGCGCTGGTGTTCGTCACCGGTGGCCTGGTCTGTATGTGGTGGTGCTACAGCGGCGTGAAAGAGCGCTACGTGGAGCTTACGCCCGATCACCATAAGCCCGGCATTCTGAAATCATTCTGCGCGATTTTCCGCAATCCGCCGCTGCTGGTGTTGTGTATCGCCAACCTGTGTACCCTTGCCGCCTTTAACATCAAGCTGGCGATTCAGGTCTATTACACCCAGTACGTGCTAAACGATCTGCATTTGCTGTCGTGGATGGGCTTTTTCAGCATGGGATGCATTCTGATTGGCGTGTTTCTGGTGCCCGGCGCGGTGAAGCGCTTTGGCAAAAAACCGGTCTATCTGGGCGGGCTGGCGCTGTGGGCGGTGGGCGACGTGCTGAACTTCTTCTGGGGGACCAGTTCCCTGCTGTTCGTGCTGTTTTCCTGCATGGCGTTTTTCGGCACGGCGTTTGTGAACAGCCTGAACTGGGCACTGGTACCGGATACCGTTGATTACGGCGAGTGGAAAACGGGCATTCGTGCTGAAGGGTCGGTTTATACCGGCTATACCTTCTCGCGCAAAATCTCTGCCGCCCTCGCCGGTTTTCTGCCTGGCATCATGCTGACCCAGATTGGCTACGTTCCCCATGCGGTGCAGAGCGCAGGCACACTACTTGGTCTGCGTCAGCTTATTTTCCTCTGGCCGTGCGGCCTGGCCGTCGTTGCCGCCGTGACCATGGGGCTGTTTTATAAACTCAACGAAGCGCGCTTCGCCTTTATTATCGAGGAGATTGGAAAACGGAAAAAACAAACCGCGAATACCCCTGAGATAACCACCAACAATAAAGCGTCAGCAGTCACTTTATAACAATAAAACCGGCCACTATGTCCTTCCTGTTCATCAGGAGGGAGGCCTTTCTGTACCTGATACATGGACAAATTATGAAAAGAATCATTACTGTACTGATCGTGTCGTCTGTGTCCTGCCCGGTATTTGCCGGGGCTTATGTCGAAACCCGCGAAGCATACAATACGGCCTCTGAGCTGCACGAAGTGATCCTGCGTGCAGGCTATAACTTCGATATGGGCGCGGGGCTGATGTTCACCAATGCCTATAACGTGGGGAAATGGGATGAGCTTAAGCACAGCTATAACGAAATAGAGGGGTGGTATCCGCTCTTTAAACCCACCGACAAGCTCACCTTCCAGCCCGGCGGATTGATTAACGACAGCAGCGCAGGATCGGGTGGTGCGGTCTATTTAGATACCAATTATAAATTTACGGACGGGTTCAACCTGACGTTCCGCTATCGCTATAACCATAACAATTACGATACGCCGGACTATAACGGGCAGATGGATAAGAACGATACGCACGAGTTTGCTAACTACTGGAATTTCAAAGTGACGGATGCGTTTTTTTATACCTTTGAACCGCACTTTTTCCAGCGGGTGAATGATTACCACAGCAAAAATGGCAAAGATCATCACTGGGAAATTACCAATAAATTCAGCTACAAGATCGACAAAAACTGGCTGCCATATCTTGAACTGCAGTGGCTGGACAGATGGAATGATTACAACCGGGAGCAGTACCGGATTCGCCTGGGATTGCGGTATTCGTTCTAATAAAAAAGCCGCTGAGCAATCAGCGGCTTTTTACTGCCGGGCGGCGCATGCGCTTACCCGGCTAACGGATTGACCGTATTACTCTTCTTTCGCACCGCGCATTGCACGTTTACGATCGTTCTCGGTCAGGTGACGTTTACGGATACGGATAGACAGTGGAGTCACTTCTACCAGTTCGTCGTCATCGATGAATTCCAGAGCCTGCTCCAGCGTCATCTTGATCGGTGGAACCAGAACCGTTGCTTCGTCAGTACCGGACGCACGCATGTTGGTCAGTTTCTTACCGGTCAGGCAGTTTACCGTCAGGTCGTTAGAACGACTGTGAATACCGATGATCTGGCCTTCATACACTTCAGCACCGTGACCCAGGAACAGCTTACCGCGATCCTGCAGACCGAACAGCGCAAACGCAACCGCTTTACCCTGACCGTTAGAGATCAGCACGCCGTTGTTACGCTGGCCCACTTCACCCGGACGTACGTCGTCGTAGTGGCTGAAGGTGGAGTACAGCAGACCGGTACCGGAAGTCATGGTCATGAACTCAGAACGGAAGCCGATCAGGCCACGGCTTGGGATCACGTAGTCGAGACGTACGCGGCCTTTGCCATCTGGATTCATGTTTTTCAGGTCGCCTTTACGCTCACCCAGAGCCTGCATCACAGAACCCTGGTGCTGCTCTTCAACGTCCAGCGTTACGTTTTCGAACGGCTCTTGTTTACGGCCGTCGATTTCGCGGAAGATAACTTTCGGACGGGAAACCGCCATCTCGAAACCTTCACGACGCATGTTTTCGATCAGAACAGACAGGTGCAGTTCACCACGACCGGATACGCGGAAGGCATCAGCGTCTTCCGTTTCTTCAACGCGCAGCGCAACGTTGTGCACCAGCTCTTTGTTCAGGCGGTCAAGGATCTGACGAGAGGTAACGAATTTACCTTCTTTACCACAGAACGGAGAGGTGTTGACGTTGAAGAACATGGTTACCGTTGGTTCATCAACAGACAGGGCTGGCAGCGCTTCCACGTTCTGCGGGTCGCAGATGGTGTCAGAGATGTTCAGCTCGCCCAGACCGGTGATCGCAATGATATCGCCCGCTTCAGCCAGATCGCTGTCGATACGCTCCAGACCCAGGTGAGTCAGCACTTTGCCCACTTTACCGTTACGGGTTTTGCCTTCGCTATCGATGATAGTAACCTGCTGGTTCGGCTTCACTTTACCGCGTTTGATGCGGCCGATACCGATAACGCCAACGTAGTTGTTGTAGTCCAGCTGGGAGATCTGCATCTGCAGAGGACCATCAAGATCAACATCCGGAGCCGGTACGTGATCGACAATCGCCTGATACAGCGGGGTCATGTCTTCCGCCATATCTTCGTGATCCAGACCTGCAATACCATTCAGCGCCGAAGCGTAGATGATAGGGAAGTCCAGCTGCTCGTCGGTCGCGTCAAGGTTAACGAACAGGTCGAACACCTGATCAACAACCCAGTCAGGACGTGCGCCAGGACGGTCAACCTTGTTGATAACAACAATAGGCTTCAGGCCATGGGCAAATGCTTTTTTGGTCACGAAACGCGTTTGCGGCATTGGGCCGTCAAAGGCGTCAACCACCAGCAGCACGGAATCCACCATGGACATCACGCGCTCAACTTCACCACCGAAGTCGGCGTGCCCTGGGGTATCAACGATGTTGATACGGTAGTCATTCCATTTGATAGCGGTGTTTTTCGCGAGGATGGTAATCCCACGCTCTTTCTCCAAATCGTTGGAGTCCATCACACGCTCTTGAGTTTCGGCACGTGCATCAAACGTACCGGATTGCTGCAGCAGCTTATCAACCAGGGTAGTTTTACCATGGTCAACGTGCGCGATGATGGCGATGTTACGCAAATTTTCGATCACAACTTTGCCTCAGGCATTAGAAATAGCGCGTTATTGTACACGGATTAATCGCACTACAAAACAGGATCACAAACATCCCCCGCAAACAAGTATTGCAGAGATGCTTTGTGATCGCTTTCACGGAGCGTAAAAAGGGCACTTTAACGAAAATTGCACCAATATGGTGCTCAGTGTTCACACTGAAGCACTATACTGGTGCAACATAACCATTGTGGTGCAGCACTTTTGCACTATGGTGCGCATGATAACGCCTTTTTGGGGTGTTTTAAAAGTTGGCACAGATTTCGCTTTATAAAAATACGGCAAAAAGATGGCCTCATAGCCACCTTGATAGAAGTTGAAGACCTCGTTACCACGACGACAATGACCAATCTGGAGAGTTAAGTATGTCCGCTGAACACGTTTTGACGATGCTGAACGAACATGAAGTGAAGTTTGTTGATCTGCGCTTCACCGATACTAAAGGTAAAGAACAGCACGTCACTATTCCTGCTCATCAGGTAAACGCCGAATTCTTTGAAGAAGGCAAAATGTTTGACGGCTCCTCCATTGGTGGCTGGAAAGGCATTAACGAATCTGACATGGTTCTGATGCCAGACGCGACCACGGCGGTCATTGATCCGTTCTTCGAAGAGCCAACCCTGATCATCCGTTGCGATATCCTCGAGCCAGGCACGCTGCAGGGCTACGACCGTGACCCACGCTCCATCGCTAAACGTGCAGAAGAGTACCTGCGTTCTACCGGCATCGCAGACACCGTTCTGTTCGGGCCAGAGCCAGAATTCTTCCTGTTCGATGACATTCGTTTCGGTGCCTCTATCTCTGGCTCCCACGTGGCTATCGACGACATCGAAGGTGCATGGAACTCCTCCACCAAATACGAAGGTGGTAACAAAGGTCACCGTCCTGGCGTGAAAGGCGGTTACTTCCCGGTTCCTCCGGTCGATTCTTCACAGGACATCCGTTCCACCATGTGTCTGGTGATGGAAGAGATGGGCCTGGTAGTTGAAGCTCACCACCACGAAGTGGCGACTGCTGGTCAGAACGAAGTGGCAACCCGCTTCAACACCATGACCAAAAAAGCGGACGAAATTCAGATCTACAAATACGTTGTGCACAACGTTGCACACCGTTTCGGTAAAACCGCGACCTTCATGCCAAAACCAATGTTTGGCGACAACGGTTCCGGAATGCACTGCCACATGTCCCTGTCCAAGAACGGTACCAACCTGTTCTCTGGTGACAAATATGCAGGTCTGTCTGAGCAGGCGCTGTACTACATTGGCGGCGTAATCAAACACGCTAAAGCGATCAACGCCCTGGCGAACCCAACCACCAACTCTTACAAGCGTCTGGTCCCAGGCTACGAAGCACCTGTTATGCTGGCTTATTCTGCGCGTAACCGTTCTGCTTCTATCCGTATCCCGGTGGTGGCTTCTCCTAAAGCGCGTCGTATCGAAGTGCGCTTCCCGGATCCAGCAGCTAACCCATACCTGTGCTTCGCAGCACTGCTGATGGCCGGTCTGGACGGTATCAAGAACAAGATCCACCCAGGCGAAGCGATGGACAAAAACCTGTATGACCTGCCGCCAGAAGAAGCGAAAGAGATCCCACAGGTTGCAGGCTCTTTGGAAGAAGCCCTGCAAGCACTGGACGCAGACCGCGAGTTCCTGACTGCGGGTGGCGTGTTCACTGACGACGCTATCGATGCTTACATCGCCCTGCGTACTGAAGAGAACGACCGCGTGCGCATGACTCCGCATCCGGTTGAATTCGAACTGTACTACAGCGTTTAAGTTACAACGGGTTTCGCGCCACCCTTCAGGCGCGGCCCCGAAAGCTTTTTTTTGTTGCCGTGGAAACTTTCAGCCCATCTCCGGATGGGCTTTTTTCTCCACCAACAACCTGATCTCACGCGCTTTTTACGACGAAAAAGCTATACTGCACTAAATTAGTGCAACCAACTCCAGGAGACTGCTGAATGGCAACTGGCACGCTGCCCGATGCTGGGCAGATCCTCAATTCGTTAATTAACAGCATTTTGCTGGTCGACGACGAGCTGGCTGTTCATTACGCCAACCCGGCGGCGCAGCAACTGCTCGCCCAAAGCGCACGCAAACTGTTTGGCACTCCGCTGCCAGAATTATTGAGCTATTTTTCGCTGAACATTGGCCTGATGCAGGAAAGTCTGCAGGCCGGTCAGGGGTTCACCGATAACGAAGTGACGCTGGTGATCGACGGGCGCTCGCATATTTTGTCGCTTACCGCGCAACGTCTTCCTGAAGGGCTGATCCTGCTCGAAATGGCGCCGATGGACAATCAGCGCCGACTGAGCCAGGAGCAACTTCAGCATGCGCAGCAAATTGCTGCCCGCGATCTGGTGCGGGGCCTGGCGCATGAAATCAAAAACCCACTGGGCGGATTACGCGGGGCGGCGCAGCTGTTAACCAAAGCGCTGCCGGACCCTGCGCTGGCGGAGTATACCAACGTCATCATTGAGCAGGCCGACCGTCTGCGTAACCTGGTTGACCGCCTGCTCGGGCCGCAACAGCCGGGTATGCATGTCACCGAAAGCATTCATAAAGTGGCTGAACGGGTGGTGAAGCTCGTCTCCATGGAGCTGCCGGAGAACGTTACGCTGGTGCGTGATTATGATCCCAGCCTGCCGGAACTGGCGCACGATCCGGACCAGATTGAGCAGGTCCTGCTGAATATTGTGCGTAATGCGCTGCAGGCTCTGGGACCGGAAGGCGGCGAAATCATTTTGCGTACCCGTACCGCATTCCAGCTCACCTTGCATGGCGTGCGCTATCGGCTGGCGGCACGCATCGACGTTGAGGACAACGGGCCGGGGATCCCATCTCATCTGCAGGACACCCTGTTCTACCCGATGGTCAGCGGTCGCGAAGGCGGTACCGGGCTGGGATTATCCATTGCCCGCAGTTTGATCGATCAACACTCTGGAAAAATTGAATTTACCAGTTGGCCGGGACATACCGAGTTTTCGGTTTTCCTGCCGATTAAAAAATAAAGGTGACGTTTATGCAACGAGGGATAGTCTGGGTAGTCGATGACGATAGCTCCATCCGTTGGGTGCTTGAACGCGCGCTCACAGGGGCGGGATTAAGCTGCACGACGTTTGAGAGCGGCAGCGAAGTGCTCGACGCACTCACCACCAAAACGCCGGATGTTCTGCTGTCGGATATTCGTATGCCGGGTATGGACGGGCTGGCGCTTTTAAAGCAGATCAAACAACGCCACCCTATGCTTCCGGTCATCATAATGACGGCACACTCCGATCTGGATGCCGCAGTTAGTGCCTATCAGCAAGGGGCATTCGACTACCTGCCCAAGCCATTTGATATCGACGAAGCGGTCGCGCTGGTTGAGCGCGCCATCAGCCATTACCAGGAGCAGCAACAGCCCCGTAATGCGCCCGATTTCGGCCCTACCACGGACATTATTGGCGAAGCACCAGCGATGCAGGATGTGTTTCGCATTATTGGCCGTCTGTCGCGTTCGTCCATCAGCGTATTGATTAATGGCGAATCGGGCACCGGTAAAGAGCTGGTCGCGCACGCCTTACATCGCCATAGCCCGCGGGCAAAAGCGCCGTTTATCGCCCTGAATATGGCGGCTATCCCAAAAGATTTGATTGAATCCGAACTGTTCGGCCACGAAAAAGGCGCCTTTACCGGAGCGAATACCATTCGTCAGGGCCGCTTCGAACAGGCTGACGGGGGGACATTATTCCTGGATGAAATTGGCGATATGCCGCTGGATGTTCAGACCCGTCTTCTGCGCGTGCTGGCTGACGGACAGTTTTATCGCGTGGGCGGGTATGCGCCGGTGAAAGTGGATGTACGCATTATTGCCGCGACACACCAGAACCTGGAGCAACGCGTGCAGGAGGGAAAATTCCGTGAGGATTTATTCCATCGCCTGAACGTCATCCGCGTCCATCTACCGCCGCTACGTGAACGTCGCGAAGATATCCCTCGCCTGGCGCGTCACTTCCTGCAGGTCGCCGCGCGTGAACTGGGCGTAGAAGCCAAACAGCTTCACCCGGAAACCGATGCCGCCCTCACCCGCCTGGCCTGGCCGGGTAACGTGCGTCAGCTGGAAAATACCTGTCGCTGGCTCACCGTCATGGCCGCCGGACAGGAGGTCTTGATTCAGGATCTGCCGGCCGAGCTGTTTGAAGCAACTGCCCCCGAAAGCAGTACGGGCCATGCGCTGCCGGACAGCTGGGCGACGCTGCTGGCGCAGTGGGCCGATCGCGCGCTGCGTTCCGGTCATCAAAATTTGCTCTCTGAGGCGCAGCCGGAGATGGAACGCACGCTGTTAACCACCGCGCTTCGTCATACGCAGGGCCATAAACAGGAAGCAGCCCGCCTGCTGGGATGGGGACGTAATACCCTGACGCGTAAGCTTAAAGAGCTGGGAATGGAGTAATCTTCACCGCTGTGTAAAGATTACTAATTGAGCGCAAATTGCCGTTATTTTGCGCTTTACTGTGTCGATGAGTTTTGTATGATCGTGCCCGGAAATTGGGGGTGAACATCATGCTGGAAACATTAGTACATATGCTCTCTAGCGGAGCCGCAGAAAGCCACACGCCGCAAACCGCAGTTGCTGCAGTGTTGTGTGCGGCGCTGGTTGGTCTGTTTAGCTAGCGGGTAAAAATGTAAAAGCCGGGTGGCGGCTTCGCCTTACCCGGCCTACGTTTCATGCTTTTGCGGCTTAAATCACCCGCGAGAACTGCTGCATACGCGCTTTCTGCCGAAGGTAAGCGTCAAAGCACATGCAGATATTACGAATCAATAAACGTCCTTTCGGCGTGACCTCAATCGCATTCTCCGACACATCCACCAGCCCGTCCTTCGCAAGCGGTGCCAGCAGCTTCAGGTCTTCTGCAAAATAATCGCTAAAGTGCAGATCCCACTGCGACTCAACGTCGCTGAAATCGAGACGGAAGTTGCAGATAAGCGCCTTAATCACATCACGACGAATGCAGTCGTCACGTGTTAACGCGATGCCGCGCCACAGCGCGTTGCCCTTTTCATCCACCTGCTGATAGTAGAGCTTCAACTCTTTCTGGTTTTGCGCGTAGCAATCGCCAATCATGCTGATGGCGGAAACGCCCATCCCCAGCAAATCGGTATCGCCCTGGGTGGTATAGCCCTGGAAATTACGGTGCAGTACCCCTTCGCGCTGAGCAACAGCCAGCTCGTCATCCGGACGGGCAAAGTGATCCATACCGATAAACTGATATCCGGTCTCGGTCAGCGAGGTAATGGTTTCCTGGAGAATATCCAGTTTCTGTTGAGCAGAAGGCAGATCGGCATCTTTGATTTTGCGCTGCGCAGCAAAGAGCGTCGGCAGATGCGCATAGTTGAACACGCTCAGGCGGTCCGGGTTAAGTTCAGCCACGCGTTTCAGCGTAAATGCAAAACTTTCCGGCGTCTGCTTTGGCAGGCCGTAAATCAGATCGATATTGGTTGAGGTGAAACCAATTTCACGCGCATGGTTGAGTAAGGCAAAGATAAATTCTTCGTCCTGCTCGCGGTTCACCAGACGCTGGACCTCTTTATTGAAGTCCTGAACGCCCATACTCAGGCGATTGAAGCCTTCGGCACGTAAATGATCCAGCACATCCAGCTCAATTTCACGCGGATCGACCTCGATCGAGATTTCGGCGTCGTCATTAAAATGAAAATTGCCGCGAAGAAGCGCCATCAAACGGCTGATCTGCGCTTTATTCAGATAGGTTGGCGTACCGCCGCCCCAGTGAAGCTGGCTGACGTGACGGCCAGTAAACAACGGCGCGCGATGCAAAATTTCCTGCTCCAGCGCATCCAGATACTGATCGGCTTTATGCTGCTGACGGGTGACAATTTTATTGCAGCCGCAGAAGTAGCAGAGCTTATGGCAGAACGGAATATGGACGTAGAGCGACAGCGGGCGTTCTGGATAGCGCGCGACGGCCTGCTGAAAATCACCCTCACCGAAGGCATCGGAGAACTCCAGCGCGGTGGGGTATGAGGTGTAACGCGGCCCGGAATAGTTATATTTCTGGATCAGGGCCAAATCCCAGTCGATAGATGGTACAGACATGCTCACTCCTTCCGTTGGTGTCGCGTTCGTATACGGCGGCCCGTTCTGGCCCCGTTGCGGACCATCATTCGGGTGCGCAGCCACTTCTGTCGCCGCGACAACCGCCGTAGTTTAACGAATAACCACACCAGATAACATATAACCGGAAGGGTTATAAGCAGGACTATCGTTCCTGCCGGGTGCAAATGTTAGTTTCCACCCTTCAGAAGACGCATCATATCTTCCTGCTTTTCGTCTTCTTCTTCATCTTCGTCATCGTCGTATGACAGGCCCAGCTTCTGCATCAGTTCGTCGATGCGATCCAGTTTGGCATCCACCCAGGACTGCTCTTCAGCGGTCAGGGTTTCACCCTCTTCAAGACGTTCCAGCAGCGCGTCCAGGCGCTCATCGTTCTCCAGCAAATCCAGCTCAGCCTGCGGTGAAAGCATAGGTTTCTCGCTCTTTGGTTTGTGCTGCTTAGTGACCGGGGTGTCTGTCACGCCCAGTGGAATGGGAGTTTTACTGCCGATACGTGGATCTTTCTGCGGCTTATTTTTAGCAGAAGCGCCAGATGCACCGCCACCGTTTGCACGGCTACCCGCAGCATGACCGCGATGTTTTTTTTCGCGTTTGCGATCGCGCGCTTCCTGGTTCAGTTCTTCGCGCGTTTTGCGGCGTGCTTTGGCAGGGCGTTTCGCGCCCGCTGCGGAGGTCGGTTTTTTCATGATGTTTTATCTTTAAGTCGTTTTCTTCAGTATAGAATTGCGGCGAAATCTAGCAGAAAGCAAGCAAAGAAAAAAGGCGACAGAGCAATCTGTCGCCTTTTTTCCTGACTCATAACCCTTAACGGGTCAGACATTCCGTGTTTGCCTACAACAAACCCTGTTTATCCGTTGGCTGATACCGTCCGTGATACGGTTCCTTTTCCTGTTAAAACGCCTCCAGGCGCTGGTCATCCTGACAATCCTGCGTCTTCGCCTCCTGGCGCTCCTGACCCTTATCCCTAAGTCATTATCCTGTTGGCATCCCCGCCTTGACGCACACTTTACCTTGTTCATTTAAACTAACAAGCAACGAAAGGGTACAAAAACGGATTTTCAGATAATCACTCAATATTAATCTTATGATTTAAAACAGTTTGTATTTTTTTACACCTGCGATTTCTCTGAAATTTCTCATAACATCTATAGCCGATGTCTCACATCGGCCAGGGCTTAAGCCTACAAACCACGTGCAATCAAAAAAGCCTTTTGCCTGCATTCAGGTATAATCCCTCGCAGATTACGATTTTTGGAGACGACCACGTGACTACCTGGAACTACCAACAGACGCATTTTGTCACCAGTGCGCCCGATATTCGCCACCTGCCCTCTGATACCGGCATCGAAGTGGCCTTTGCTGGCCGCTCGAATGCGGGGAAATCCAGCGCACTGAATACGCTGACCAATCAGAAGAACCTGGCGCGTACCTCAAAAACACCTGGCCGTACCCAGCTGATTAACCTGTTTGAAGTGGCCGAAGGAAAACGCCTGGTCGATTTACCGGGGTACGGTTACGCGCAGGTACCGGAAGAGATGAAGATCAAGTGGCAGCGCGCGCTGGGTGAATATCTGGAAAAGCGCATGTGCCTGAAAGGCCTGGTGGTGCTGATGGATATTCGCCACCCGCTGAAAGACCTTGATCAGCAGATGATCGACTGGGCTGTGGCAAGCGATATTGCCGTTCTGGTGCTGCTGACAAAAGCGGATAAGCTGGCGAGCGGCGCGCGTAAAGCGCAGGTGAATATGGTTCGTGAAGCGGTACTGGCATTCAACGGAGATGTGCAGGTTGAAGCGTTCTCCTCGCTGAAAAAGCAGGGTGTGGATAAGCTGCGTCAGAAACTCGACAGCTGGTTCAGTGAGCTGGAGCCCGCAACAGAAGCTGAAGAAGAGTAATACCGTGCGCGGCCATGGCCGCGCTTTTTTTTGTCCGAAATTTTCTTTGCCGCAATAAAAAACGCCCCAGTCATTACTGACTGGGGCGGCTAAAATATTCAGCCAAATCCGATTACGTGAAGTAAAAGGTCTGAAAGATAGAACATCTTACCTCTGTACCCTACGCCGCTAACTCTACCCCTTTTTTTGCTGCAGAAAAAGCACTTTTTGTAGTTTTTTTTCATTCTTTACATAGGGAATTCTAATGATCGTCACAAAACGCACGTCGTTATGTTGCTAACTTACATAAAAAGCGCGTTATTCGCCGAACCATTAGTGAGCCTGATCCCAGTTTTCACCACTTCCCACTTCCACCAGCAACGGCACATCGAGTTTCATGCTGTTTTCCATCAGTTCGTGGATCGTCTTCGACACGCTATCGAGATCGTCTTTGTGCACTTCGAACACCAGTTCATCGTGTACCTGCATGATCATTTTCACGCGCGGTTTCTCTTTTTCCAGCCAGGCATCCACGGCGATCATCGCGCGCTTGATGATGTCAGCTGCGGTTCCCTGCATCGGGGCGTTGATTGCAGCACGTTCTGCCCCGGCACGGCGCGCCGCGTTGCTGGATTTAATGTCGGGTAAGTAGAGACGACGACCGTCCAGGGTTTCAACGTAGCCTTTTTCCTTCGCCTGCGCGCGGGTGCGTTCCATATATTCCAGTACGCCCGGATATCGCTCGAAGTAGAGATCCATATACTTCTGCGACTCTTTACGCGGAATATTGAGCTGGCGTGAAAGGCCGAAGGCGCTCATGCCGTAAATCAGGCCGAAGTTGATTGCTTTCGCGCTGCGGCGTTGCTCGTTTGTCACGCTGTCCAGCGGCAGACCAAAGACTTCCGCAGCGGTTGCCCGGTGGATGTCCTTCCCTTCGGCAAAGGCCGTCAACAGGCCCTTATCACGCGAGAGGTGCGCCATAATGCGCAGCTCGATTTGCGAGTAATCAGCAGAAACAATCAGATAGTCATCAGGTGCAATAAACGCCTGACGAATGCGACGCCCTTCTTCATTTCGAACCGGAATGTTCTGCAGGTTTGGATCGGTCGAGGAGAGACGTCCGGTGGCCGCCACAGCCTGATGGTATGAAGTATGCACACGACCCGTTTTCGGGTTGATCATCAGCGGCAGCTTATCGGTGTAAGTCGATTTCAGCTTTGCCAGACCACGGTACTCCAGAATGACTTTGGGCAGTGGATAATCCAGCGCCAGCTCCTCCAGCACCTCTTCAGAGGTGGACGGTGCGCCGCCAGGGGTTTTCTTCAGCGGTTTGATCCCCTGCTTTTCAAACAGGATGGTTTGCAGCTGTTTTGGCGATGAGAGGTTAAACGGCTCACCGGCAAGCTCATGCGCCTTTTGCTCCAGTTCGGTCAGACGCTGGGCGAGTTCACCCGAGTGGTTATGCAGAACCGTCGGATCGATTTTTACGCCGTTGCGCTCGATGCGTGAAAGAACAGGTACCAGCGGCATCTCAATGTTCTGAAACACATTCAGCGGCCCTTCGTGCTTCTGCAGTTTTGGCCACATTTTCAGGTGCAGCTGCAGCGTGACGTCGGCATCTTCTGCCGCATAGCGTCCCGCCTCTTCCAGCGCAATCTGGTTAAAGGTGAGCTGATTTTTGCCCTTACCGGCAATCTCTTCAAACGTGATGGTTTTGTGCTTTAACCAGCGGTCAGACAGGGAGTCCATATCATGACGGCCTGCTACGCTGTCCAGAATGTAGGATTCCAGCATGGTATCAAACGCGATACCGCGCAGCTCAATACCGTAGTTTTGCAGAATACCGCGGTCGTATTTGAGGTTTTGCCCCACCTTCAACGCGTTGTCGTCTTCCAGAATCGGCTTCAGCAGTTCCAGCACGCGTTCGCGAGAGAGTTGCTCCGGTGCGTCCAGGTAATCGTGCGCGACGGGAACATAGGCAGCGATACCCGGCTCTGTCGCAAAGGACAGGCCCACCATATTGGCGGTAATGTTATCCAGACTGTCGGTTTCCGTGTCGAAAGCAAACACCGGTGCTTTTTTCAGTTTCTCGATCCAGGCAACCAGCTGTGACTCTTCAAGAATGGTTTCGTAGTGCTCAAAAGAGAGCGCTGCGGCTTCTTCTTCAGCCTGATCCTCGGCATCAATGACAATCGTCTCTTTTGGCTTCGCAGCCGGTTTGGCGCCTTTTGCCTGCAGCCATTTACCGGCTTCCACGTCGGTGGTCCAGCGCTTAAATTCGTATTTCTTAAACAGGCTCAGCAGGTCATCCGCAGACGGTTGTTGTACCTCAAGCTGCTCACATCCCAGTTCCAGCTCAACATCGGTTTTAATCGTCGCCAGCTTATAGGAGAGATAAGCCACCTCTTTATTCTCTTCCAGCTTCCCGGCCATGGTTTTTGCGCCACGGAAGGAGAGCCCGGCGATTTTGTCAGACTCTGCATACAGCGTATCCAGCCCGCCCAGTCCCTGAAGGAGTGCCTGTGCCGTTTTTTCGCCAACGCCTGGCACGCCTGGGATGTTATCCGATGAGTCGCCCATCAACGCGAGGAAATCGATAATCAACTCTGGCGGCACGCCATATTTTGCGACCACCTCTTCAGGGCCGAGGATGGTGTTGGTCATGGTGTTAATCAGGGTGATCCCTGGCGTCACCAGCTGCGCCATATCTTTATCACCAGTACTGATGAGAACCGGACGGCCCATTTTTTCGGCTTCACGCGCCAGGGTGCCAATGACGTCATCCGCTTCCACACCAGAAACCGCCAGCAGTGGCAGCCCCATCGCTTTCACCATCGCGTGCAGCGGCTCAATCTGCGCACGCAGATCGTCAGGCATTGGCGGACGGTGAGATTTGTAATGCTCAAATAACTCGTCGCGGAAAGTTTTGCCTTTCGCATCAAAAACGACTGCCGCATGGGTTGGCTGATACTGAAGGATCAGGCTACGCAGCATGTTAAGTACACCGTACATCGCGCCGGTGGGTTCCCCTGCGCTATTGGTCAGAGGAGGAAACGCATGATACGCCCGATACAGGTAAGAAGAGCCGTCGACGAGAATAAGAGGGTTTTCTGGGATCTGAACCATAATGTCCGTGCCTTTAATCAATTTATAACTAAAGGATGCCACAGAAGGATGAAAACATCAGTTATTAGCGCCTGATACAGGAAAAGATTTTACGAGCGTGAGGATCGCTCGCAAAATTTAAACTGTGGATAAGTTTGTGAATACTTTCACTTCATATGACTAATAAAGGCAAAAAAAGCGTAAAGACACATAATTATCATTTATTTATCAAGTAGTTATACGAGAATAATGAATTATATTGCTAGCTAATGAGAATATAGCATATGTGGATATATGCCCGGTTTGCTGCGTAATAGTAGTGAAATCTTCTGCAGCGAGATGCTGCCTGTCAACTCTCCGTATGAAAGCCCCATTATTTTGTCTGATTTCTGATAAAATCAGCGCCCTGCACCGGATAGTCGGTCGCTAACTTACAGCTAACCATTTGAAAAAGCTCATCATGTCGAGATTGCTCGCTGCAATAACATTACTGTTAAGCATCATTTTAACTATTCTGGTGACGATCGCCTGTTCTGTACCGATCATCATCGCCGGGATAATTAAACTGCTGTTACCTTTGCCTACGGTTTGGCGAGCCGTGTCGGCGTTTTGTAATTTCATGATGTACTGCTGGTGCGAAGGGTTGGCCATCCTGCTGCGCCTGAATCCTCACCTGAAGTGGGATGTTGAGGGTCTGGAAAGACTCAACAAAAAGAACTGGTATCTGCTGATCTGTAATCACCACAGCTGGGCCGACATCGTGGTGTTATGTGTGCTGTTCCGTAAGCATATCCCGATGAACAAATACTTCCTGAAGCAACAGCTGGCCTGGGTACCGTTTATCGGCCTGGCCTGCTGGGCGCTGGATATGCCGTTTATGAAACGCTATTCGCGCAGCTATTTGATTCGCCACCCGGAGCGGCGGGGTAAGGATGTGGAAACGACACGTCGTTCCTGCGAGAAGTTTCGCGCACATCCGACAACGATTGTGAATTTTGTCGAAGGCTCGCGGTTCACAGAAGAGAAGCGTCTTCAGACTCGCTCCCCTTATCAGAACCTGCTGCCACCCAAGGCGGCGGGTATTGCCATGGCGCTTAACGTGCTGGGGGCGCAGTTCGATAAATTACTGAACGTGACGCTCTGCTATCCGGAAAACGACAAGACGCCTTTCTTCGATATGCTCAGCGGCAAGCTGACGCGTATCGTGGTTCGTGTCGATCTGGTGCCAATTGATACCGAACTGCATGGGGATTACGTTAACGATAAGAACTTCAAACGTCGTTTCCAGCTTTGGCTTAATACGCTCTGGAAAGAGAAAGACGAGCAGATAGAGATCATCAAAGCTTCAAACAAAAACGCCGGTCATTGACCGGCGTTTTTATATCATTGGGTTTACTTCTTCTCGACCAGGTATTTCACGGTGTCTGCGTACTGCTGTACGAAGATATCCATGCTGCTGGTGTCCATGCCCTGCATGTTCAGCTGATATTTGCCGTTAACATACATCGCCGGAACGCCCTGGAGCTGCAGATCGGCTGCGGCTTTTTCCTGTTGAGCAACCAGCGATTTCACGACAAAGCTGTTCCACGCGGCGTCGTAGTCTTCACCTTTCACGCCTGCGTCAACGAACACTTTACGAATATCTGCTGCGGTCTGGACGGTCTGGGTTTTCTGCACCGCTTCAAACATAGGGGAGGTGATCTTATCTTCCACACCCAGCGCAATCGCAACCGCCCACGCCTGAGTCAGGTCTTTACCCAATGGGCCCAGGAACTCAACGTGGTATTTGGTCATTTTGGTGCCTTCCGGCAGCTTTTTCTTCACGTTGTCAGCAACATGCAGCACCTGCTCAAACTCATAGCAGTGTGGGCAATAGAACGAGAAGAACTCGAGAACCTGTGGCTCGCCAGCGACGGGCTTGTCCAGCGTGATGTACTGTTTGCCGTCGGTAAACTGTGCAGCAGAAGCGCTAAATGCCAGAATCATACCTGCCAGCGCCAGCCAAATTTTTTTCATGATTAACTCTCTCCTGGGTGTGTCCAATTAATACATCGGCGTTAGTTGCAGTGGGGGTTCCTGAAGAACCTTAACCTGCTCAGTAAATGTGGATATCTGGCTGCGCCAGTAATCCTCTCCGGTAAGCCACGGGAAATTACGAGGAAATGCGGGATCATCCCAACGCCTGATTAACCATGCGAGATAATAAACAAAACGCATCGCACGTAAAGGTTCTATCAGGGCAATTTCGTCTGAATTAAAAGGGCTAAACTCTTCATAGGCTTCAATAATCGCTTCAAGCTGCATACGTTGCTCGGCTTTGTCGCCGTTGAGCAACATCCACAAATCCTGCACCGCTGGCCCCATCCGCGCATCATCGAGGTCAACAAACAGAGGGCCATCGCGCCAGAGAATATTCCCGGCATGACAATCACCATGCAAACGCAGGACAGAAATATCATCGCGCCAGCAGGCTTTTACCGCCCCAATAAGTTTATCCGTCGCGCTGAGAAACGCGTCCTTTAATGCAGAGGGAATAAGCGCTGAGGTTTCGAAGACCTGGCGGGGTTCAATAAGGTATTCCTGAATACCGATAGTCGGGCGGGCAATAAACGACGTTTTGCGTCCCGTCTGGTGGATGCGTCCCAGATAGCGGGCAACCCACTCCATTTGGTCGATATTATCCGCTTCAAACTGGCGGCCACCCAGACTGGGAAATACAGCGTAATAGAACCCTTCGTGCGTAAGCAGCGTTTGGTTATTGAATTTAATCGGTGCGGCAACAGGAACTTCATCATTCAGTAGATCGTGAGCAAACTGATGCTCTTCCTGAATTTGTTCAGCGGACCAGCGCTTGGGGCGATAGAACTTAACAACGAAGCGCTGGCGATCCTCGTCCTGGAATTGATAGACGCGGTTTTCGTAGCTATTTAGCGGGGTGAGCCCGGAATCCACCCGAATACCCTGCTCAAACAGCGCATCCATAATGGTATCCGGGTGTAATGTCTGGAAAGTAAAAGCCTGGTCGTTCATCCGATCATCCGGAAATTATACGAATGATTCAGGATATCATCTTGTGGCGATTTCGGTGCCGCCGCTTACAAGCTTTTACTCTTTAATTACGCCTCGGGCGCGCAGCAATGCGGTTTTAAAATCTTCCTCATAATCTTTCTGAATACCAGGAATAACAGCATCTTTGGCAGAGTCACGCATTTTGAGGTGATAGATCAGGATGTCGTCAGAAAGGTCTGTCAGTTCACCTTCAAAACCTGACTCTTTCGCCAGTTTCTGTAAAAATTGCATCAGATTCAGCTCTGGCTCTTTTTGCCAGGCTGGCTGGAGGAGTTCAATGACTTCATTCAGACGTTTACATTTCATGGTGGTGCTCCTTTCATTTAGAGTGACACGTTAGCAGGGTCAATCCCACAATAAAAGAGGCGATATTCGTGAATCCGGGTCAGGAAATCATCGGAGTGGTTCTGGCGGGTGGCAGGGCAACGCGCATGGCGGGAAAAGATAAGGGGCTTCAGCACCTTAACGGTAAGCCACTTTGGCAGCATGTTGCTGACACGCTTGCAGATCAGGTTGCGGCAATGGCCATCAGTGCCAATCGCCATATCGATATTTATCAGCGCAGCGGATACCCCGTTTATCAGGATACTCTTGGGGATTACCCAGGACCGTTGGCCGGCATGCTCTCGGTCATGCAGCAGTCTGAGGCAGAGTGGTTTGTTTTCTGCCCGTGTGATACGCCGTTTATTCCCTCCTGCCTTGTCGAGCGTCTCGTGCAATTTCGTGATGGTGCACCGGTTGTCTGGGTGCATGACGGTGAGCGCGACCATCCTGCTATTACGCTGATTCATAGATCATTAGTTCCAGCGCTGCAGGATTACCTGACGGCGGGAGAGCGAAGAGTCATGGTGTTTATGCGTCAGTCAGGCGGCCATTCCGTTGATTTTAGCGACTGGAAGTCTGCCTTTGTGAACGTGAATACGACGGAAGATTTACAGACCATGCAGGAGAAAAAATGACGCCTGTTTTAGCATTCGCCGCCTGGAGTGGTACCGGGAAAACGACGCTGCTTAAAAAGCTGATACCCGCACTTTGTGCCAGAGGCATCCGCCCAGGGCTGATTAAGCATACCCACCACAATATGGACGTCGATAAACCGGGTAAAGACAGCTATGAACTGCGTAAGGCAGGTGCCGCGCAAACCATGGTGGCAAGTCGTGAGCGGTGGGCATTGATGACGGAAACGCCCGATGAAGCACCACTGGATCTCGCGTATCTGGTCAGTCGGATGGATCACACCACGCTTGATCTGGTGCTGGTTGAGGGGTTTAAGCATGAGGCCGTTGCAAAGATCCTGCTGTTCAGAAACGATGCCGGGCATGATGTTAGCGAGTTAACGCTGGATGAGCATGTCATTGCGGTGGCCAGCGATGTCGCTCTCGATGTTGAGGTTCCGGTGCTGGATTTAAATGCTGAGGATAGAATTGCTGAGTTTATTGTGGGGTGGTGTGCGGTCTGATGCCCTCTCCCGCAGGGTGAGGGAGAAAACAAAAGCAAAAAACCCCGCACCTTA
>NZ_JALW01000015.1:0-88088 GCF_000710795.1 Enterobacter sp. T1-1
CGTCGACCCCCCCTCCCCCCCCCGAGGCATCCACGTTGATTTTTTCCCCCTGCCAGTGGCCCTGCTCACCCACCAGCTCCTGCTCGCTCCAGCAGCCCATCGCCATGGTCTGCTTAAGATTGATGTCGTTCTCCGGCAGGATGATACGGCCCTGACCCGGAACGATGCGCACCAGGTGGTGGAACTGTTTCTGAATGGCTTTCAGATCGTCAAAGATATCCGCATGATCGAACTCAAGATTGTTGAGGATCAGCGTGCGCGGGGAGTAGTGTACAAACTTGGAGCGCTTGTCGAAGAACGCACAGTCGTACTCATCAGCTTCGATCACAAAGAACGGGCTCTCCCCCAGACGCGCAGACACGTCGAAATTGCCCGGAACGCCGCCAATGACAAAGCCAGGCTTGTAACCACAGGCTTCAAGGATCCAGGTCGCCATACCGGCGGTGGTGGTTTTACCATGCGTACCGGCCACAGCAACAACCCAACGGTCGCGCAGGACGAAATCATGCAGCCACTGTGGACCAGACATGAACGGAATATTGCGTTCCAGTACCGCCTCAACGCACGGATTACCTCGCGTCATGGCGTTGCCAATGATCACCAGATCCGGCGCGGGATCCAGCTGGCTGGCATCATAACCCTGAATCAGAGAGATGCCCTGTTTTTCCAGGAGCGTGCTCATCGGCGGATACACATTGGCGTCCGAACCTGTCACTTCATGGCCCAGCGAGCGCGCCAGCATTGCCAGTCCGCCCATGAAAGTGCCACAAATCCCCAATATATGAATGCGCATACGTCACTATCCTTCTTCAATGTGGCGCACATTTTACTCACATGTTAGCGGGTGTGAAACGCATTTCAGGTAAATCCGTATATTGCTGGCGCGATTCACCTCTGCGCTACTATTTGAATATTTGTTAAGATTGTTGGGCATTAGTCGTTTTAGTGAACATACAATCGCTCTACTCACAAAGATGCAGGGAAAGTGTTATGAAAACGTTAGGTGAATTTATTGTCGAAAAGCAGCACGAGTTCTCTCATGCTACCGGTGAACTCACTGCTTTGCTGTCGGCAATAAAGCTGGGCGCTAAGATCATCCACCGTGATATCAACAAGGCCGGTCTGGTCGATATCCTGGGTGCCAGCGGTGCCGAGAACGTTCAGGGCGAGGTTCAGCAGAAACTCGATCTGTTCGCAAATGAAAAACTGAAAGCTGCACTGCGCGCGCGCGACATCGTTGCGGGTATCGCCTCTGAAGAAGAAGATGAAATTGTCGTATTCGAAGGGTGTGAACACGCGAAATACGTTGTTCTGATGGATCCGCTGGACGGCTCCTCCAACATCGACGTTAACGTTTCTGTCGGTACCATTTTCTCCATCTACCGCCGCGTCACGCCTGTTGGCACGCCGGTGACAGAAGAAGATTTCCTGCAGCCTGGCAGTCAGCAGGTTGCTGCCGGTTATGTCGTGTATGGCTCCTCCACCATGCTGGTCTACACCACCGGCTGTGGCGTTCATGCCTTTACTTACGATCCGTCGCTGGGCGTGTTCTGCCTGTGTCAGGAACGTATGCGCTTCCCGGAGAAGGGCAACACCTACTCTATCAACGAAGGTAACTACATCAAGTTCCCGACTGGCGTGAAGAAGTACATCAAATTCTGCCAGGAAGAAGATAAAGCGACGCAGCGCCCTTACACCTCCCGCTATATCGGTTCCCTGGTTGCGGATTTCCACCGTAACCTGCTGAAAGGCGGCATTTACCTCTACCCAAGCACCGCCAGCCACCCGGACGGGAAGCTGCGTCTGCTGTATGAATGCAACCCGATGGCGTTCCTGGCGGAACAGGCGGGCGGCAAGGCGAGCGATGGTAAAGAGCGTATTCTGGATATCGTGCCAGAAAGTCTGCACCAGCGTCGTTCCTTCTTCGTCGGCAACAACCATATGGTTGAAGACGTTGAACGTTTTATCTGTGAGTATCCGGACGCGTAATCCCTCTCCCGGGGAGCCGCTCTGGCTCCCCAATACATTTATATAATTTACCGTATAAGTGTTTATAAAAAACGCGCTTTAATATTCAGATTCGCTCCTGCATTATTTCCATAACAGTTTGACAGATATTTCCTGGAGCGTACCCGTGACGAAAAACTATTCCCGTGCCAATACCGGCATCGATTTAAATCTTATTCCTGTCTTTATTGAAGTGGTCCGCTGCGGCAGCATGGCGAAGGCCTCTGTCCGACTGGTGATGTCACGCCCGGCCGTGAGCCTGGCGTTGAAGCGCTTTAGCCAGCTTTTTGCTGAACCGCTATTTATCCGTAAAGGGTTATATCTTGAACCGACGGAAAAAGCGTTAACCTTAACCCACCAGCTGGAAATATTACTCGGTAATATTCACGATAATATTAGCGCGATTAATTCGTCCGAGAATAATACCCTGGCACAGAATGTACCAGGGTCGGGGAATATTATGCGACACTCTGCGTCGTCAGTTTAAATGATGACATGGCTTCCATCAGCTGGCGCGACTGCTCTTCCAGCGAGCGCGTCGCGGCAGAGGATTGCTGTACCAGCGCCGCATTCTGCTGCGCGGTTTCATCCATCTGATTTACCGCAATATTCACCTGTTCAATGCCGCGGCTCTGTTCCTGAGACGCGGTAGCAATTTCGCGCATCAGTTTGGTCATGCGCAGCACTTCGGTTGCGATCTCATCCATCGTTTCGCCCGCCTGCTGCGCCAGCTCGCTGCCCTCATTAACGTGGGTCTGCGAGTCGCTGATAAGTGAACGGATCTCTTTTGCCGCATCGGCGCTGCGGCTGGCAAGATTGCGTACCTCGCCCGCAACGACGGCAAAACCGCGCCCCTGCTCGCCCGCACGCGCCGCTTCCACGGAGGCGTTCAGCGCCAGAATGTTGGTCTGGAAGGCAATACCGTCAATAACGCTCAGAATGTCGGCAATCCGCGCCGAACTGCCGGAGATATCGCGCATTTTCTCAATCACATAGCAGACCATTTCGCTGCCGTGATCGGCAGTATCCGAGACAGATTTCGCCAGCTGGTGCGCCTGCTCGGCGTTATCCGCGTTGAGTTTCACCGTGGCGGTGATCTCTTCCATGCTGGCGGCGGTCTGCTCCAGCGAGGTCGCGGTGGACTCCGTGCGCTCGGCAAGATCCCTGTTTCCCGCCGTCAGCTCGCGGCTGCCGGTATCAATTTGCGAGCTGGCATCGCGGACCCGCAGCACCGAGTGCATCAGCGACTGGCGCATGCCTTCGATGGCAGCGTTCAGACGGTTGAACTCCTGGCTCGCCGGGGCATTCAGCGTGTGGGTTAAATCCCCCGCGGCGACGTTTTCCAGCTGCGCAATCGACGCCGAGAGCGGCTTGAGCAGCATGTGGCGCAGCACCAGCCAGGCCAGCACAATGATGCCTGCCGTCAGCAGCGCCGCGACAACGATCAGGATCAGAACCCGCGTTTTGCTCGACTGCACGGCGCTGACTTCCGCTTTCCCGCGCGCGTCGCTCCACATCTGGAACGTCTGCATATCGTTATCAAACTGCTTTGCTACCGGAATGAGCTTACTCTCCAGCAGATCGTAATAGCTGTCTGCGCTCTGTTCGTTCAGCGCTTTCAACATTGGGTTGATCCCCTGCTGGTTATAGGCCGCCAGACTGGCCGCCACCTTATCCAGCAACTGCTGTCCCTGGGGATCGGCCACGCCTGCGTCGATCACGCTTTTCAGCGTTTTTTGCGCCAGGGCGATCTCCTGATTAATGCTTTTCACCGATTTCGCAGCATCGTCCAGCAGACCAATTTCCATCATTCTGACGGCCTGGCCCGCCTCGTTGCGCGCACGAAGGATCAGCGTATAGCCAGAATTGAGCTGCACCATCTGCTCACCCTGAAGGTGGTTGATGCGCTGAAGTGACGAAGAACTCTGTGTGAGGGCATAAATGCCAATGCCGCTGACAATCAGCAGCAGAAGGGTCATAACGGCCAGTAAAGAGAGCAAGCCGGTACGAATCGATAGCGTTTTAAGCATGATGTTATTTCCGGTAGCGAGATATTTCTGGGCATAAAAAAAGAGTATCGGCCACTACCGGAAAATGTTTAGACTTTAAGCAAATTCAGCATGTTATCGCTCTGTTACTGATGTGTTCACGCGGGTAACAGGCGAGCTCTGGCGGTTCTCCCAGAGCACCGTCAGACCGCGCTGCAGGGCAATAAAAATAAACAATAAAATGCCAATGGCGATTTTCGTCCACCAGGAGCTGAGCGTGCCGTCAAAGTTGATATAGGTCTGGATCAGCCCCTGGATTGCCACGCCAAACAGTGTTCCCAGCACCGTCCCCACCCCACCGCTGAGCAGCGTGCCGCCAATCACCACAGAGGCAATCGCATCCAGTTCAACGCCAACCCCGGCCAGCGCGTAACCCGCCTGGGTGTAAATGGAGAAGACAATCCCCGCCAGCGTCGCCAGCCCGGTGGAGAGCATATAGATGCGGATGGTGGTGCTACGGGTGGAGATCCCCATCAGGTTGGCCGAGGTCGCGTTGCCGCCAATAGCGTAGACCTGATTACCAAACCGGGTGCGATGAGCAAGGAAGATACCAATGACCACCACGCCCAGCATCAGCAGCCCCATCGCGCTCAGGCGGCCCCCGCCGGGGATTTTCCACGCCAGGCTGGAGAGCGTGTCGTACACCGGATGGTTAATCGGGATCGACTCCTCAGACACCAGATAACTCACGCCGCGCAGGAAGAACATTCCGGCAAGCGTAATGATAAAGGCCGGGATCTTGAGCGCGTCAATCAGAAGCCCCATAAAGGCACCAAACGCACAGCCCATCGCCAGCACCAACGGAAACGCCACCAGCGGCGAGATGCCCCAGAAACCGATCGCTTTGGCAAGGAACACACCGGTAAAGGCGATCACCGATCCGACGGAGAGATCAATCCCCCCGGAGAGGATCACAAAGGTCATGCCGACCGCGATGATGCCTAAAAAGGCGTTGTCCGTAAGTATGTTACAAATCACACGCGTCGAGGCGAACCCCGGGAACTGGGTCAGGCAGTAGAGATAGCCCAGCACAAACACGCCCAGCGTGATCATTAACGGTAAATTACGTTTTATCATGGCCACGGATCCCCTTAATGATGCTGACAAAGCGCGGTGACTGGACGATCAGCACGCAGAGTACGACCACCGCTTTCACCACCTGGTTGAGTTCCGGCTGAAACCCGGAAAGCAGGATCCCGGTGTTCATGCCCTGAATAATCAGCGCACCAATTACCGAGAGCAGCAGGTTAAAGCGCCCGCCCATCAGCGATCCGCCGCCAATTACCACCGCCAGGATCGCATCCAGCTCCAGCCATAACCCGGCGTTGTTAGCATCAGCCCCACGAATATCTGCCGCGACGATCACCCCGGCGATGGAAGCACACACGCCGCTCAACACGTACGTGAGCATCACCATCAGCCGCGTATTGACCCCCGCGTTGCGCGCCGCACGGATGTTGATCCCGACCGCTTCAATGAACATGCCCAGCGCCGTTTTGCGGGTAAAGATCCAGAACACCACCAGCGTCACCAGCGCAATGATCACCGGCGTGGGGAAGAAGAGCAGCTTGCCGCTCCCGAGCCACGCCAGGTTCGGCGAGTTGAAGGTAACAATCTGCCCCGAGGTGATGAGCTGCGCGACACCGCGCCCGGCCACCATCAATATCAGCGTGGCAACAAACGGCTGGATTTTGAGCACCGCCACCAGAATGCCGTTCCACAGTCCGGCCAGCACGCCGGTGCCCAACGCCGCCAGCAGCACCACCGGCAGGCTGTGCCCGGCCACGGTCATTGATGCTGCCGTCGCCCCGGCAATGGCCATCACCGCGCCAACAGAAAGGTCGATCCCGCCGGTGGCGATCACCAGCGTCATACCAATGGCGAGCAGCGCCACCGGCGCGGCGCGGTTTAAAATATCGATCGGGCTGCCGAACAGGCGGCCATCCTGCACGATTATCTGGAAGAAATGCGGTGCGACCAGGCTATCGACCAGCAACACCACCAGCAGCGCGGCGATTTGCGGCGTGCCGCTCGGCCAGCTGAAGCGGCGTTTTGTTTCGCCAGTTTGCGAAAGCGAACGAGACATCACGATTCACTCCTTACGCCGCGATGGCATTCATGATTGCCGGAACGGACAGTTTATCCAGCGGGATCTCTGCCACCTGCTTGCGATCGCGCATGATGATGACGCGATCGGCATAGCCCACCAGCTCCTCCAGTTCAGACGAGATGACCAGCAGCGCCAGCCCGTCCGCGCACAGGGTTTCAATAAGGCGGATAATTTCGGCGTGCGCCCCCACGTCAATGCCGCGGGTCGGTTCATCGAGGATCAGGAACTGAGGTTTGGTCAGTAGCCAGCGGGAAAGCAGTACCTTCTGCTGGTTGCCCCCGGAGAGGAACTCTATCGGCTGTTCTGCGCTCGGGGTACGGATACCGAGCTGGCGAATAAAGCCCTCGGCAATGGCGTTTTGCTCTTTCCGTGGGATCGGCCGCAGCCAGCCGCGCTGCGCCTGTAAGGCCAGAATGATATTTTCCCGCACCGAGGCGGCGGCAATAATGCCATCCGTTTTTCTGTCTTCCGGGCAGAAACCCACACCCAGACAGGAGGCCTGATGTGGCGAGCGCAGGGTTTGCGGTTTACCTTTGATCAGCGCGGTGCCGCTGTCTGCAGGCTTGATCCCGAAGATCACCTCGGCGGTTTCGGTACGGCCCGAGCCTAACAGGCCCGCCAGACCGACAATTTCACCGGGGCGCACCTCCAGGTTAAACGGCGAGATTACCCCTTTCTTGCCGAAATCACTGAACGCGGCGACCGGTTTCTCACTCAGCAGCGTACGGCCGGCACGCTGGAGCGCATTGGATTCCAGCTCGCGGCCGAGCATCATTTTGACCAGTTCAATCTGCGGTAGCTCGCGGGTGTCGCGGCAGCCGACAAAACTGCCGTTGCGCAGCACCGTAATGCGATCGCTCACCTCATACACCTGATCGAGGAAATGGGTGACGAAGATCAGGCTCACGCCCTGATTGCGCAGCTGGCGCATCAGGGTAAAGAGCATCTCCACTTCCTGGGTATCGAGGCTGGCGGTGGGCTCATCAAGGATCAGCACTTTTGCCGAGAGGTCGATAGCGCGACAAATGGCGACAATCTGCTGCATGGCGACGGAAAAACGGTTCAGCGGCTCGCGTACGTCGAGAGAGAAGCCGTAAGACGCCATCAGTTTTGTCGCCCGCGCTTCCATCTCCTTGCGGCGCAGCAGGCCAAAGCGTCGTGGCTCCCGGCCAATAAACAGGTTATCCGCGACCGACATATTCGGCAGCAGGTTCACCTCCTGATACACCGTCCCGATCCCCAGCTGCTGCGCATGGGCGGTATTTTTGGGTGATATGGCGTTACCTTCCAGCCAGATGGTGCCGCGATCGGCGTGATAAACACCGGTCAGGGCTTTAATCAGCGTCGATTTCCCCGCACCGTTCTCGCCCAGCAACGCCATGATCTCGCCGCGTCGCAGGCTAAAATCAACGTTATCCAGCGCTTTTACGCCGGGGAAGAATTTACTCAAGCCCTCTGTGCGGAGGATTTCCTGGTGTTGTTCAGTGGTCATGGTTTTCCCCCTGCATCAAGCCGGATGGCGCTACGCTTATCCGGCCTACAAAAGAGCGTATCGTAGGCCGGGTAAGCGCAGCGTCACCCGGCATGTTCAGACAAGCTTAGTAGCCCATATTTTTCTTCTTCTCTAACTCTTCTTTCGCGGTATCCGGCAGGTAGAGAGTGGATTTGGTGACCGTCACCTTCTCAGGCATCGTGCCGTCTTTCTTGAATTTCTCCAGCGCATCGAATGCCGGACCGGCCATGTTTGGCGTGAGCTCCACGCTGGCGTTGGCTTCGCCGTCGATCATCGCTTTGTAGATGTCCGGCACGCCGTCGATAGAGCCGGTGAGAATATCTTTGCCCGGTTTCAGGCCCGCTTCTTTAATGGCCTGAATCGCCCCGATCACCATGTCATCGTTGTGGGCGTAAACCATGCAGATGTTCTTGCCGTTGTTTTCAGCCTTGATAAAGCTCTCCATGACCTCTTTACCTTTACTGCGGGTAAAGTCGCCGGACTGAGAACGGATAATTTTAATGTTTGGCGCTTTGGCGATGGCCTCAGCAAACCCCTTCTTACGGTCGATGGCCACGCTCGCGCCGACCGTCCCCTGCAGCTCAACGACGTTACACGGCTTGCCATCCACCTGTTTCACCAGCCAGTCACCAATTAATTGCCCTTCAAGAACGTTGTTGGCGGTCACGGTGGTCATATAGAGAGATTTGTCTTTTACATCGATGGAACGATCGAGCAGGAAGACCGGGATCTCAGCGTCTTTCGCTTCCTTCAGGACAGGCTCCCAGCCGGTGGCCACAACGGGCGCAATAAAGATGGCATCCACACCCTGCGCAATAAACGAACGCACGGCTTTAATCTGGTTTTCCTGTTTTTGTTGACCATCGGCGATCTTCAGCGTGATGCCGCGTTTCTGGGCCTCGCTTTTCGCAACGTTGGTTTCTGCCGCACGCCAGCCTGATTCAGAGCCGACCTGCGAAAATCCTACGGTTAAAGGTGCGGCCATCGCCATAGACGACATGGCTGCCGAAACTGCTGTGACAAGAAGTAAGCGCTTCCACATATGAACGTCCTCGTAGGGTGAGTTATTGTTGGTTAAAAGATGTTCTGCGAAATGACTATAGCCAATGAAATATGTAACGAATTGCGTTACATCACACTTCAGAAAAGTGAATAAAACGTTAATCACAAGTTTGTAATCGCTTTCATTTCTCCATGAAAAATGCGGCTGAGTTTATGGATTTTTCTGTCATGGAATCGGTCTGAAAAGTGAGACGAACGCGGTGAGAAGACGAAAACAGGCGGAGACATTCAGCGCCAGTTGGCTATAATACCTGCCACTTGTTTACCATCCATTTTAAAGGACACAGACATGAGCTTACTCAACGTCCCTGCGGGTAAAGAACTGCCAGAAGACATCTACGTTGTTATCGAAATCCCGGCTAACGCAGATCCTATCAAATACGAAGTGGACAAAGAGAGCGGTGCGCTGTTTGTAGACCGTTTCATGTCTACCGCGATGTTCTATCCATGCAACTACGGTTACATCAACCACACCCTGTCTCTGGACGGTGACCCGGTTGACGTGCTGGTTCCAACGCCATACCCACTGCAGCCAGGCGCAGTCATTCGCTGCCGCCCAGTTGGCGTGCTGAAAATGACCGACGAATCCGGCGAAGATGCGAAACTGGTTGCGGTACCGCACACCAAGCTGAGCAAAGAGTACGATCACATCAAAGATGTGAACGACCTGCCAGAACTGCTGAAAGCGCAGATCACTCACTTCTTCGAGCACTACAAAGACCTCGAAAAAGGCAAGTGGGTTAAAGTTGACGGCTGGGACAACGCAGAAGCGGCGAAAGCAGAAATCATCGCCTCTTTCGAACGCGCTGCTAAGAAGTAATTCTTACCGCACATCGATAAAGCCCCGCTGGTCGGGGCTTTTTTGTGGCTGGAGTGTTTCTCCCGGGTGCGCTACGCCCCCGACAAGAGGCACAAAAAACAACGCCACCTCACGGTGGCGTTGTTTTTTCAGTACTGGTCTCTGTCTAACCAGTTACCGCTTACAATCCGCGTTAACCCTTCGACCGGACGCTGGTAGACGTACATCCACGCACTTCCGTACGGCGTCTGGATCAACTGGCGCGCGTATTCACCGCCCCTGGTGCGCAAGGCATCAAGTTCGGCAAGTGTCGCGTTATCAATACGATAAACTTCACCGTGTACTGTTCCTTCGCCGGGAACCGCGCCTGGATAGTGGCCCAGGCTGTACAACTGGTAGTTTTCGATATTGTAATTCCCAAGCAACAGGGCATTGGTCATCCAGTGACTGTTGCCTTGCTTGGTTCGTAAACTGCCGTAGACAAATATTCGCATTGCTAAAACTCAAACTGATAGAGCAGATCAAGTGCCTGGTCTACGCCGGACACTGCTTCCAGATATAGCTTAGGCATCAGGCGATAGCGTAACGTGAGAGTTGCCAGCGAGTCAAAGATCCCCACGCCATATTTTACCTGCAGACCCGGCAGTACATAGCCGCTGACCACCACCTGCGAGGAGTCACCCACGCCCTGGGTGTCCAGCGCCAGATTGCTTACGCCGAACGTCTCACCGATTTTACCCACAACCTGACCACTTTGTGCAACCCCCAGACCCACTAACATTGAGGTCATCGCTGCACTGTCGCTTTGGCCGCTATCCAGGCCCTGACCACGCAGCAGGTAAGAGAGTGCTTCCTGCTGGGACATCGCCGGGTCGGAGAAGATCTCCGCCTTCGGTTCGTCGGCCGAACCGGTGACGCGCACGCCCGCAATCACATCGTTTTCTGTCGCTTCCGGGTTACGAATCGCTTCAATGTTGAGCAGCGGCTGATCCGGCGGACCGGAGAACAGCAGTTCACCTTTACGCACAATCAAATCCTGACCATAAGCATGGAAGCGCCCTTCAGGAATGTTGATCTGCCCGTTCAGGCCAAGCCCCTGTCTGTCCTGCGCCACTTTCAGGTCACCCGTCAGGCGTGCCTTCAGCCCAAACGCGTTCAGACGAACGTTATTCCCCACATGCACGGTAAGATTGCTGTTGATCGGAATGCCCGCGCTTTGCTGATTAATCGGCTTGAGGTTATCGTCGAGCATCACTTCATCACTGGAGACGCCCACCGCGCTTTCCGGCACCTCGTGAACCACGATGCGCGCCCACGGCACGTCCACGTTCCCGTCGAGGGTAAAGAGGCTCGGCGTTGCTTCAAAGACGATATCCGGCGAGACATCCAGACGTACCATCGGCGGTACGGTGATCCTCACCTTGCTGCCTTTCGCGGCGATACGGGCGCGCCAGTTATCAAGCTGGCTCCAGTCGGCGTCACCGCTGAGGTTGATTTGCCCCTGCTGGGTTAGCACCGAGCCGTTCAGCGTTGAGCTCATCCCATTGAAGTTCATCGTAATCTGGCTTGGCTGCATATCGAACGGCATAAAGTTGCCGTCGATATCCACACCGTTTAGCTGCATCTGGCCGAACAGTTGCGGGCTTTGCGCGTTGCCCGCCAGCCGCAGGTTCGCGTTGAGCATCCCCGCCGCTTTTTCACCACGCGAGAAAATCGGGTTAACCATCGCCAGGTTGAAGTTGCGGATAGAGACGTTCCCGCCCAGATTACGTCGCCCTTGTGGGTCGGTAATCTGCACCTTACCGTCGAACTGGCCATTATTGGTCAGGCGGATAAGCCACCCCAGCTCGGCCCGGTTGTTGTGCAGATCGGCGCTCAGGTTCAGGGTATCAAACGCCACCGGCAGCGGCGCGTTGTTGACATCCTGTGTCACCTTCACGTTGCGGCCAGAAAGCGTCACGCTGCCCTGTGGCAGCCCCTCTTTGGTGGTGTCCCAGGCCACATCGGCCTTCCCGCTAAAGACGCCGCTCGCCTGAGTGGTATCCGGCATGAACGGTTTTAACATCGCCAGATCAAAACGATTGAGGGTGATCTGCGCGCGCCCTTCCGCTCCCGCGTCGATGGTCTGCGGCACACACAGCTCCGCATTCGGGTTGGTCCAGCAGTGTGGGCCAATGCTGATCTTTTGTTCGGCATTGCGGTAGTCCAGGGCAATAGCGCGTGACAGCACCAATGGCCCTACCGGGGTGTTGAAACGGGTATTGTCGAGCGTCCCTTTCCAGCGCTCCGCCTTGCGGTCGAAGCTCCCCGTCAGGTGAAGCTGCCCGGAAACCGGCTCGCCCTGCACGCGCAGCTGGAGGTCGTGCTGCTTCTCGTTGCCTTTGGCGTCCAGGGTCACCAGATTAATGTTCACGTCCGGCTGAGAAATGCGCTCCACGCGCAGGTTCAGGTTACCGCCGATCTGATCGGTGGATTTCACATCCCCGTCAACGCGAACGCGGGCGATGGACAGCTCCTGCCAGCGCAGGTTACTGGCCGTGATATCCGCCAGCAACTGCGGTGCATCCACCGTGCCGCGCACCTTAAGCAGCCCCTTCGCCGTGCCGCCAAGCCCCGGAAGGGCGTTATCCAGATTCGGCGCATCGATAGTGGCGTCGAGGTTCAGATCTTTCACCCCCAGCTCGCCTTTGATATCCGCCGTGTTGCGCCCCAGCGCCACGTGCAGCCCCGGGATCACCCACTGCAGGTAGCTGTTGCCTTTGAGCGAACCTTCTACGTTAACCTTGTTCTGCTTCACGTTACCGGTGAGCTTGATTTCCGGGACATCCATCTGCCACGTGCCGCCGTACAGGCTGCCGCGGGTTTTGATAAGACCGTCCAGTTTTGACGGCCAGTCCGGCACCTCTTTCGCCGTGTTAATCCCCGAGAGCTTCAGCTCACCGCGCCAGCTGATCGCCTGCTGCCAGTCGAGCAGCGCGGTCAGCTCGGTTTTGCCTTCCAGCGCCGCAACGGTCAGTTTGTCGAGATTAACCTGCTGTTCATTCCCTTTTGCATCCAGCGTGATCGTGGCGGGTGGCACGTCCTGGCCCTTCACGGCGGTACGGAACGACAGCGTGTAATCGGTCATCTTGCCGCTCAGCTTCAGCTTCAGGTCATCGGCCTGGAACTGTTTTTCGCCAGTGAACGGCCAGTACATCTGCTTGCTGACCACCTCAAGGTTAAGTGGCAGTCCGGCTTCCGCCAGCTGGGTTTGCGCGCGCAGAACCATGTCCACCGGGCCGGAGAGATTCACCCCGACATCCAGCTTGTCGCGTAGCGCGCCGCCCACCTTAACCTTCACTTTTTCGCCTTTCAGCGGGTCGATGTTGAGCGCGCTGTTCAGGGTAATATCCACCGGCCAGTTGTCACGCAGCAGGGCATGACCCGAGGCATTGACAGAGCCCTGGTTGGTGTCGATATCCAGCGCATCGAGCTTCATGTTGCCGTCGATGCTGCTGACCTTCAGCAACATGTTATAGACCGTGAGATCGGTGTCGCCAGTCAGACGCAACTGCTCGCCCTTGAACGCTTCGATATTCAGGTTCAGCGGCAGGTGCACGTCCGTCATCTCCGGCAGGACGGGCTTCGAGAACAGATCTTTCAGCGTTTCACCCAGCGGTTTCTCTTCCGGCTGTGGGTTCTGGATCTTCGGCTCGACGATCTCCTCTTGCGCCACGTCCGCCACCTTCGGCAGCGCGATCAGCAATCCCTGCAGGGTGGTTGGCGTCAGGGTGAGGTTTTTCTCCTGCCAGCGCAGGCCGGAGGTGAAATCCATCACCGATACGGTGGTGTCATCGATTTTGACATTGACGTTGTCCAGCGCCACCCGATAAAGCGCAATCGGGTACGGCGTCGAGAGATTCAGCGGGCCGCTGTCCTCTTCTTCAACCGGCGCTGATTTCGGCATTTTCTCCGAATCAATCGCCACGTTCACATCTTTTAGCGACAGGTCGTTGACGCAGAGCTTACTGTCCCGCAGGCAACCCAGCCTGACGGCAAGGTGAAACTCGCCCGCGTTGACCGCAACGCCAGGCTGCTCGTAGCGAATATTGTTCAGACGTAGATCGCGCCAGCCGCCCGTCACCTGGCCGATTTCCAGCCCGGGTACCCAGCGGTTCGCCGCGTTAAACAGCAGATGCAGACCGGTTGTCGTGCCCACCAGAAACGCCACCGTACCGAGCAGCAGCACGATAAAAATCAGTACTCCGAGGCTTATCTTCTTCCATAAACTCATAATTCAGGCCCCAGACCGATGTAAAACTGTAAACCGTGTTCTTCTTTGTCACCCACCGGCACAGCGAAGTCGAGCTTGATGGGCCCGACGGGCGACTGCCAGCGCACACCTACGCCCGCGCCGGTTTTGAAATCACTGCGGCGGATATCGCTCACTGCTTCGCCGCCGTCCACAAACATGGCACCCCACCATTTTCCGCTGACGTTGTACTGGTACTCCAGCGAGCCGGTCGCCAGCTTGGAGGCCCCGATCAGCTTGCCGTCATCATCTTTAGGCGCGATGGATTTGTATTTGTAGCCGCGGATACTGCGGTCGCCCCCGGCGAAGAAGCGCAGGTCGGGCGGGACTTTGTCGAAGTCGCCGGTTTCAATCCAGCCGAGGTTGCCGCGCATCACAAAACGGTGTTTGTCATACAGCGTGCGGATCCAGACGTTTTGCGCCTGAATCACCGAGAAATCCACATCGGAACCCCACATGGTGTTGGAGTAATCGATAGAGTAACGCTGGGAATCGCCCCAGGTCGGCATCAGGCCGCCGCGTGAGCGGGTACGGCTGATCATCACCCCCGGATAGAGCAGCATGGTGGTGTTGGTGACGTTGGCCTGGGTAAAGTGGTCAAGACTCCAGCGCAGGTTAATGGCGCGCTGCCAGCCGCTGGAGAGATCCCAGAATCGGGATACGGCAAGCGTGGTGGAATCCGACTCGGTATCGTTCAGATCGGTACGCTTAAAGCCCCCCTGGACCAGGTAATACTGCTCAAGCGGGTTCTTCAGCAGCGGAATTTTGTAGCTGAAGTCGAGCTGTTGCTCCGGGGCTGAGATACTGGCACTGGTGGTCAGGCTATGGCCGTACGAGTTCATCCACGGCTTTTTCCAGGTCGCCCTCACGCGCGGCCCCACGTCCGTTGAATAGCCAGCCCCGGTCTCAATGGTGTTTTCGGTGCGTGGCGACACCACACCGTGCAGTGGTAATACCTTGGTTTTGCGGGCCTTTTCAAACTCCGGCGCAACAACCACCGAATTAAACCACCCGGTTGCCGACAGGCGGCGGTTCAGCTCGGCCAGATCGCGTGAATGGTAGTAGTCACCCTTTTTGAACGGCACGAGGTTTTGCAGGTACTCTTCACGAATTTGCGAGCCTTCGAACGTCACGTCGCCAAAGCGGTAGCGTTCGCCGCTGTCGTAGTCGATATCCCAGAAGGCCTGGCGTCTGCCCAGCGCAATGCCCAGCTGGCTTTTATTGAACTGGCTGTCGAAGTAGCCCTTGCGTAAGGAGACGCTCGTCAGCGATTTTTTGAAACTGTCGTAATCACCGTGATTCAGTACGGTACCGATTTTAGGCCGCGTACTGAGCAGATCCAGATAATCGCGATCGGTACGCGCGCCGCCGCGTAACACCACATTGGTGCCGCCTATCAGCACCGGCTCACCCGGCGAGACGCGGGCAATAAGCACCTGCCGCCCCTTTTTTGGCGGTGGGCGGAGATCGAAATCGATGGTGGGTTCGTAATATCCCAGGGCTTTTAGCCCTTCGCGTATCGCGTCATCCACGCGTGCACGAAAACGCCGGTCCGGCGTCACTTCGTCACTTTCAATCGTCGACAGCTGTGCACGCACGTTTTTTTCCAGCGCCCCGGATAACCCCTCAACCTGCAAACGGACATTCGCCGCGCTGGCAACCCCGCTTGTCAGCAAGACACTGACCAAACATAACTGGCGGATTTTTGTCACGTTCTCTCCTGAATATCCCTGTTTCCACCCTGGAAGCAAATGAAGTGCCGCTCCGCGGCAAAATACGGCCTGTTGGCCAAAAAACCCAATTCTCGGGTTGAAAAAGGGTGTAACACCCAAATATTTCTTATGATTAAATCTAGACTCATTCAGCACATTTATTGTGTTCAATTAAACGCTTCGTGACAACCTTAACCGAAACATCGCACCCCGGGAGGCCCCATCGTGAGTTTATTCGACAAAAAGCATCTGGTTTCACAAGCAGATGCATTACCGGGACGCAACACCCCTATGCCAGTCGCAACCTTACACGCCGTGAATGGCCATTCCATGACCAACGTACCTGAAGGCATGGAAATCGCCCTGTTTGCCATGGGCTGCTTCTGGGGCGTGGAACGCCTCTACTGGCAGTTGCCTGGCGTCTACAGCACCGCGGCGGGCTACACGGGCGGATATACGCCAAACCCCACCTACCGCGAAGTCTGCTCCGGCGAGACCGGCCATGCTGAAGCCGTACGCGTGGTATACGACCCGTCCGTCATCAGCTATGAACAGCTGCTGCAGGTGTTCTGGGAAAACCACGACCCGGCGCAGGGTATGCGTCAGGGTAATGACCATGGCACCCAGTATCGTTCGGCGATTTATCCGCTCACGCCTGAGCAGGAAGCCGCCGCACTCGCCAGTAAGGAGCGTTTCCAGCAGGCCATGCGCGACGCAGGTGATACGCGCGAGGTGACAACGGAAATCACCACCGCGAAACCGTTCTACTATGCCGAGGACGACCACCAGCAGTATCTGCACAAAAATCCGTACGGCTACTGCGGAATTGGTGGCATCGGCGTGTGCCTGCCGCCTCAGCTTGCCTGATTACTGATCCAGCGCCACGCGAGCCGCGTGGCGCGTGGCATTACTGACTGAGCCGTAATCCATGACTTTGCCCTGCAACAGCAGGTTATAGACCGGCGCCTGAGGTCGGTTGAGCCGCGTTTGCAGCAGGTGTACGGCCTCAATCCCCAGCTCACGGCAGGGCACCGTGACGCCTGTGATCGGTTTTTCCAGACGGTGCGCTAAATTCCATGCAAAATCGGTCGTAATGAGCGAAATGTCTTCCGGAATGCGCAGCCCGTGGCGCGTTAACGCCCTGATCACCCCCTCCGTCATGCTGGTACTGTTCGGGAAAATCACCTCTGGCCACTGCGATCTGTCATGACTTAACAGCCATGCATCCAGCGCCCGCTCAGCCTCCTCTGCCGTAAACCACTCCGTCACCAGCAAATCACGCTGGGGATCAAAGGCCACGTGAAAATGGCGGTACGCCTCTTTAATGCCGTCCAGACGCGCATACAGCGTCTCACGCCGCAGGCAGGTGAGCGTGAGCACACGGCGGTGCCCCTGCTCAAAAAGGTACTGCATGGCGGTGAAACCAATCGCCCGGTGATCGGGAGACACGGCGTCCAGCACCCGATCCCGATCAACGGAGTTAATCAATACGCAAGGCTTATTCAGCGTGCTCGCCAGTTTAAAGATGGTGGAATCATCAGTCCCAATAATTATTATTGCGTTGATATTCTTATGGCTGGCCTTTTCCATAAACAATTTCACGTCGGCGTGCTGCTCTTCTAATCCGCAGCAACTGACCCACACGTTATGCGGGGCGCACGCTTCAGCAATGCCTTTGGTCACTTCCAGATAAAAAATGTCTCCACGCCCCTGAAAGGTTCTTTCCGGGGCAAAGACAGCGATACCGTTAATTAACAGCCTTCCGCTTGCCATGGCCTCCAGAACACCTAATTCGCGCGCGGTGCGAACGATCGCGTCACGGGCTTTATCGCTGGCATAAGACTTGCCGCTTAATACCCGCGAAACCGTGCTGACGGAATACCCCGTCAGGGTCGCAATCTCCTCCATTTTTAACCTGCCCGGCATAGTGTGACCTCGCTCTCAATCAGTTTTTGCAAATATTTGCAGAAACAGCGCTTTGATTTTAAAACCAAATTTCAGAGACCCTGGAGATTACTTAAACAGCTTGCGAGTATTCTCACAAAAACACATTGTCGCTGCGGCTCCCCTTTCCTATTTTCCGGTCATCCCTCATTTCAACTGAAATTAAGGTGTGACATGGAGAAGGTACGTTTTGGCATTATCGGAATAGGTAATATCGGTACGGTCCACGCGCGTTATTTACTGGCGGGTACGGTCAGTGACGCATGCCTGGCGGCGGTTTGTGATAATGCACCGGAAAAGCATCCGGCCATTCGCCAGCTGGTCGGCTCCCTCCCCCTTTTCAGCGATGCGCAGGAGATGCTTCAGAGCGGGCTTATCGACGCGGTGATTGTCGCAACACCGCACTACGAGCATCCGCGTCTGTCGATGCTGGCAATGCGCCACGGCATCCACACGCTCTGCGAAAAACCGGCCGGCGTGTATACGGCGCAGGTGCAGGAGATGAACGCCTGTGCCCGGACCTGCGATGTGGTGTTCGGCATCATGTACAACCAGCGCCCGAACCCGCTCTACCAGAAGGTGAAAGATCTGATCGACAGCGGCGAGCTGGGTGAGATCCGCCGCTCCAACTGGATCATTACCAACTGGTATCGCTCGCAGAGCTACTACAACTCC
The DNA here is from genome assembly GCF_000710795.1 of Enterobacter sp. T1-1. NCBI lineage: Bacteria > Pseudomonadati > Pseudomonadota > Gammaproteobacteria > Enterobacterales > Enterobacteriaceae > Enterobacter > Enterobacter sp. T1-1. Next base: position 18,162 of record NZ_JALW01000015.1, read on the forward strand.
GGCGGCTGGCGCGCCACCTGGAAAGGAGAAGGCGGCGGCGTACTGCTCAATCAGGACCCGCATCAGCTCGATCTCTGGCAGTGGCTGGTTGGTATGCCGATCCGTCTGCGCGCGTTTTGCCAGTTTGGTAAGCATCGCGACATTGAAGTGGAAGATGAGGTCACCGCCTACGCCGAGTACGCCAACGGTGCGACGGGCGTATTTATCACGACCGTGGCTGAAACGCCGGGGACCAACCGGCTGGAGATCGTCGGCGATCGCGGCAAGGTGGTCGTCGAAGAAGGGAAACTGCGCTACTGGCGGCTACGGGAATCTGAAACCGCCTTCAACGCCCGCTGGCAAAACGGCTTTGGTGAACCGGAATGCTGGGAGGTCACGCTTCCCGTCGGCCCGGAATGCAGCGAACACCACGTCATTACCGCCAATTTCTGCGGCGCCATCCTGCGCGGCGAGCCGCTCATTGCCCCGGGGCTGGAAGGGATCCACGGGTTAACGCTCTCCAACGCCATGCACCTCTCCACCTGGACCGACGACTGGGTCGACCTCCCGCTCAATGAGAAACAGTATCTGCGCTTGCTTCAACAGCGTATCAGCACCTCAGTGGCTAAAGAGACCGCCAGCGTCACGCTGGATGCCTCCGGCACCTGGTAACTCAGGAGAAGAAACGATGTTAAATGTCGCCATCGTGGGAACAGGAAATATCTCGCATAACCATATTCAGGGTTATTTGCAGTTTGGCCAACGCTGCCGGATCGTCGCGCTGGTCGATATCTACCCGGAAAAAGCCCACGAGAAAAAAGCACGCTACAACCTGACGGACGCACGCGTGTATGAAAGCCACGAGCAGATGCTGGCGTCAGAGCCAGATATCGATATCGTCGACGTCTGCACGCCGCCCTACGTTCATGCAGAGATAAGCATTAATGCCCTCAATGCGGGTTGCCATGTGCTGTGCGAAAAACCGATGGCCGCCTCGCTGGAGGAGTGCGACGCCATGATCGCCGCGCAACAGGCCAGCGGTAAATTGCTCGCCATCATCGCTCAAAACCGCTTTACCGATGCCTTCTGGCGTTTAAAAGCGGCGCTGGATTCGGGCCTTGCTGGCAAGGTGTGCCATGCCCAGGTGGACTCGTTCTGGTGGCGCGGACACTGCTACTACGACCTGTGGTGGCGCGGCACCTGGGAAAAAGAGGGCGGCGGCTGCACCCTTAACCACGCTGTTCACCACATCGACGCCATTCAGTGGATGCTGGGCTTCCCGTCTGAAGTGGTGGCTATGATGACCAACGTGGCGCACGATAACGCTGAAGTCGAAGATCTCAGCACGGCAATATTTAAATACCCCAGCGGCGCACTCACTCAGCTAACCGCCTCGGTCGTGCACCACGGCGAAGATCAGAAAATCATTATCCAGGGTGAAAAGGCGCGCATCTCCGCACCGTGGCAGGCCTTTGCCAGCGTCAGCGCTGATAACGGCTTCCCCCAGGAGGATCGGGACCGGCAACGGGAAGCGCAGCTTAACGCCGTTTTTCACGAGACGCCGAAGCTCGAATGGACGCTGCACACCGGGCAGATTAACGACCTGCTGTATGCCATCGAGCACGGCACGGTGCCGTTAGTGGATGGTCTGCAGGGCAAACGCTCACTGGAGCTGATAACCGCGATTTATAAATCCGCCATCACCCGCTGCGTGGTTTCGCTGCCGATTCAACGCGACGATCCGTTTTACCGTACCGGCGGGATCAACGCCCTCGCCCCCCGTTTTTATGAAAAATCCGCAAGCGTCGCCAACTTCAGCGAAGTCGGTGCGATTCCCCTGGGCAAAGATCTGGATGAAGGAGTAACACCATGAACAAAAATGACGGCATGAACTACGCGCCAGTGGGTAAACCTCAGCCCGTTGTCAGGGAAGGAGAGTTTGTCTTTGCCGCTGCCGCGCTCGACCACGGCCATATCTACGGCATGAGTAACGGCCTGATTGAAGCGGGCGCCACGCTGAAATGGGTCTACGACCCCGATCCGGCAAAAGTGGATAAATTCATTCAGCAGTATCCGCAGGCCAGGGTTGCAGACTCCCTGGATGTCATACTCGCCGACGATGAGGTACGTCTGGTAGCTGGCGCCGCCATTCCCGCCGAGCGCTGTGCGCTGGGGCTAAAAGTGATGGCCGCAGGCAAAGACTACTTCACCGATAAAGCCCCCCTTACCACCCTTGAACAACTGGCGGATGCCAAAGCCATGGTGGAAAAAACGGGCCGGAAATACGCCGTGTATTACAGCGAACGCCTGCATGTTGAGAGCGCGGTCTTTGCCGGACAGCTCGTGCAGCAAGGGGCCATTGGCCGCGTCGTACAAACGCTGGGGACGGGCCCGCACCGGGAAGGGACCGGCCGCCCGGACTGGTTCTACGATCGGCGCTATTTCGGCGGCATTCTGTGCGATATCGGCAGCCATCAGATTGAGCAGTTCCTGTTTTACACCGGCAACAGCGACGCCACCGTGGTGGCAAGCCAGGTACGGAACGTTAAACACCCCCAGTACCCCGCCTTCGAAGATTTTGGCGATGCCATGCTGAAAGGGGAAAACGGCGCCAGCGGCTATTTCCGCTGCGACTGGTTTACCCCTGACGGGCTCTCGACCTGGGGCGATGGCCGCCTGACGCTGCTGGGCACCGAAGGCTATATCGAGATCCGCAAATATGTCGATCTCACCCGTGGTGAACAGGACGTGGTGTATCTCGTCAATAACGAGGGGGAGTTCCGTTATCCGGTCGCCGGCCAGGTCGGATTCCCGTTCTTTGGCGAACTGATCCTCGACTGTTTGCATCGTACTGAACATGCCATGACCCAGACTCACGCCTTTAAGGCGGCGGAGCTCTGCGTGAAGGCACAGATGCTGGCCAACGCAACGGCATAACGGGAGGCGACAATGAAGCTCCTGAACACGGCGGTGATCGGCGCCGGAGCGATTCACGGTTGCCACGTGAATGCGCTGCGCCAGCTCCCCAACGTTGCGCTGCGCGCGCTGGCAGATATCGACAGCGTCAAAGGACTGAAGCTGGCATTGGGCTATCAGTGCCGCTTCTATCAGGATTACCGGGAGATGCTGCTGGATGATGCCATCGATGTGGTCCATATCTGCACGCCGCACTTTGAGCATAAAAGCATGATTCTGGCGGCCCTCGCCGCCGGAAAGCATGTGTTCTGCGAAAAACCGGTGGGCATGAACAGCAGCGAACTGGTGGATATCACCCGCGCCGCTGACCAGGCTACGGGTCTGCTCGGCGTGTGTTATCAGAACCGGCTCAACCCCACCAGCCTGCGCATTCGCCAGGCGCTGGACGAAGGCGAGCTGGGAAAAATGCTCAGTATCAAAGCGGTGCTGACGTGGTCACGCTCGGGCGCGTACTACACCCAAAGTCCGTGGCGTGGGCGACTGGCTACGGAAGGAGGCAGCCTGCTGATCAACCAGGCCATTCATACCCTCGACCTGATGCAGTGGTTCGCCGGCGGCGTGACGCGTGTGAAAGGCGTGGTGGATAGCGGTGAACTGGCGGACGTGACGGAAGGTGAAGACAGCGCGATGGCCACGCTGCACTTTGCTAACGGCGCGCGCGGCCTGTTTTACGCCAGCAACTGCAATACCACTGATTCCCCGCTTCTGATGGAGATCCACTGCGAGCAGGGCTCGCTGCTGCTCAACAACAACACGCTCTGGCGCGTGACGCCGGGCGAGCGCGTCAGGCTCACCTGCGACGACTCCCCGGACGGTTCGGTCAAAAGCTACTGGGGGCTGGGCCACCAGCAGGCGATCCGTCGTTTTTATCAAGCTATCACCCACCCCGGTTACACGGATTACACCGATATCCGTGAAGCCGGGAAATCACTCACCCTTGTGGAGGCTATTTATCGATCATCTCAATTAAGGCAATGGATAGAAATCAATTAATAGAACGTAATTTGTATTCCAGCAGTAAATAAAAAACGACCCGACAGATCGGGTTAATCATTACCCTACACTGGATATTATTATGGTCAAACCAACTGAACGTAGAGTGGGTTATGGCGTGGCGCTCGGCTACGGTATAACCGATCTGTTTGGCGGAGGCGCTTTCGCCATTATCGGCACCTGGCTTTTATTTTTTTACACCACCTATTGCGGGCTCTCTGTCGTCGAAGCGGGTTCGATATTTGCTATTGCCCGCGTCATTGATGCGTTATTAAGCCCGATTATGGGTTATATCACTGATAATTTCGGTGATACCTGGCTCGGGCGTAAATTTGGCCGTCGCCGCTTCTTTTTATTACTCAGTTCACCCTTAATGTTTCTGTATGCCCTGCTGTGGATGACAGATATGGGGTACTGGTATTACCTGGGCACTTACCTCTCTATTGAGCTCTTGTCGGCGATGGTGCTGGTGCCCTGGGAAACCCTGGCCGCTGAGATGACTAACCGGTATGAAGAGCGTAGCCGTCTCTCCGGTGTGCGCATGATCTGCTCTCAGCTCGGCGGCTTTCTTGCGGTTTCCGTTCCCGGCGTCATTATGCAGTTCACGGGGAAAGATAATCCGTTTACCTATACTCTTACCGGGCTGATATTCTCCTGCGTATTCTGTATTGCGGTATTTATTACCTGGTATACCACCTGGGAAGCGAAAGATGTGCAACAGCCATCCACGTTTAAAGTGGATAAACAGCGTAGCAGCGGATTAATTAATCACCTGAAATATCTGGTGCTGGATCTCTTTTCCTCTTTCCGTATTCGCGCGTTCCGCCTGCATATTATTATTTATATCTTTTCATTTACGGCGATGGACGTATTCGGTTCGGTCTTTACCTATTATGTCGTGTATTGTCTGAGCCAGGACGCGGCAGCCGTCTCCGGCTGGCTGAGCATTGCGGCTTTCGCCTCGGTACCTGGCACATATGGATTTATGCTGTTGCTGAACAGGCTGAATGTCTCCCCTTCTGCCGCTTTGCGCCTCTCTTACGGCGGGATCTTCTTCGTGCTGGTGTTCCTGTTTACGGTTTACCTGACCAAAACCCAGGTGCCCACGCTGCTGTTCACGGCGGTCTTTATCCTGCTGGGCGCCACCCGCGCGGGCCTCTATTACATACCGTGGAATATCTACAGCTTCATTCCTGATATTGACGAGATGGTGACGCAGCAGCGCCGCGAAGGGATTTTTGCCGGGGTGATGGTCCTGACCCGCAAAAGCACCGTGGCGATCGCCATCATGATTATTGGCCTGGTCCTGCAGGAGTCCGGCTTTGTTAAGGGCGGCGGTGCACAGCCTGAAAGCGCGCTGGGGGCGATTATAGGCCTGATGATCTTCGCGACGGCAGCCCTGCTGGCGGTGAGCTTCTTCACTACCTATAAGTTCAAGCTCACCCGCGAGACGCATAAACTGCTTCTCAAGGAGATCGCCCGCCGTAAGCTGGGCGGCGATTACCGCGACTGCGATGCCAATACCCGTGTGGTGATAAAACAGCTCACAGGCTATGAGTACGATCAGGTATGGGGAGGCGATGCTGCCCGTCGTGCAGTGAACAACGTCGGGTTATCGGCCGCAAAATAGCGCGTCTCGCCGGGCCGGTTCCCCGCCTGCCCGGCCTCTTTTCGCCTCAAAATGTGACCTCTGGCAGGTTTACATCTCTTTACGCTATACTACCCGCTGAAATAATCAGCTCAACGCTACGAGCTGACGTTCAATGTGTTTCCACACAAATGGTATCAACTTCCCTTCCGAGGATCTGGCGAGAAGCCGGATAAACTATGTTAAACAGCCATTTTGAATCCACTTTATAGGGGCAAAATGTCAGTGTTGGTGCGGGTTTGATGGTGGTTATGAGTATTGGACCATATGACAAAAAAAAGAACGGATCAAGGCGATAGTTTTTGTTTAGCTTCGGTAAATTAGTTTAATATTAATCAACTTTTCGTGACTAACATATCTATCATGCAGTTACAAAAAATATATATATATCAATGAGTAACATAATTTTAACTGTTTAAAGTACTCCCTGAGCCACTGTGAGTCAATTCGTATTTTAGTAGTCGTAACATTAGACAAGACATTTATCATTCTTGCATAAGCCATTGAATTACTGCATGATATACCTATGTGGCGATTTCTATTGAACAACAATATGTCATAGCGAATGCGATTGAATATGAATAATCACAGTTATATAAAGATTACAATTTCAGCAATAATATCAATATACTTTATATTCTCCTTAGTAATTTTAATAAACAATGGCTTACCTAAAGTTCTTTCGGACTATGGGGCTCTCGGAGATAGTTTTGGAATATTAAACTCATTATTTTCAGGATTGGGTTTTAGTGGGCTTGTCTATACACTCCTTTTACAACAAAAACAGATCAAAACACAAGAAAAGGAAACTAATGAGCAGGAAAAAAGACATAATATTAATATCTACGAGACAAACTTATATAAATTAATAGATTTATACAAAACAGTTTTATCCGAAGTTGTCATTGATAGTAGCGATGGTTCATACTCTGGAAGAGATGCATTGCAGTATGCAGTAAAGTTAATAATGGATGGCATACGAACTCAAAGCACCAACATATATCCGTCAGAGATAAGAATAAAAATATCAAATGGAAGTATAAATCGAGAAGATCAAAAAATTATAGATTATATTCATCACGAACATTTCAAAATTATTCGAGCTAAATTCACAACACAAGGCAGATTGATTCAAACAACTCGACTTCTTTTTAAACAATTAGAAGAAAATTGCCCTGAAGGCTATGATATTACTAACGCCCGTGATTTAGTAATGTCGCAAATGACGTATGTAGAATGCCAATACTTTTTCTTATATACTTTAACAAATAAGAACCATGAGTCATTCATTAATTCATTAGCAAAATCAATTTTATTGGATAAAAATAGAAAAGTTAGGATAATTGAAATTCATAGACATATGTTCGAAGGGGTTTGGAAAATAAATTTATCAGATGGTTATGTTAGACATGATCCTATGATGGATAAAAAGAAAAGAAAAGAAATTGCAAAAGATAAAAGACATCTAAAATTTGAGTTAAAAAGATTACTGGAAGAAGACAAAAATAAAATAAGTAACTCAATTCAAAAACAACAAAAAACGACTATCGCGGAATGAGTATTTTTATTTCTTTTTTTACTTGAGGGACGTTAATGTTAGATTTAAAAAAAATATTCACACCAACAGAAACAAAAAAACAACACACCATCAAACAGCACTTTATACCTCAAGTTTATATAAAGAGGTTCTATAATGAATCATTCAAAGTATTTCGCCACGATGTAAAAAATAATAGAACCAAAGAATTCACTTCATCGCAAATATTTTACGAGCCAGAACTATATAATTTAGTATATAAACAAAAAATTTTCCGAGACATTGAAAATAGTTACTCCGATCTTGAGTCTATGCTTGGAAAGATTTATGAAGCAATTGATGCCCCTGCATTCCTAAAGAATATTAAGGAGGACAAAACGTTGAACAAAAGCATATTCTTGTTCTTTAAAGCTGTTATATCATATCAGTACTTTAGAACTAAGGATATAGATTACCGTAGTTTTATACCACATAGTACAGCATTAATGGACATATATAGATACAGAGAAAAGTATATAAGGGATAATTTTTCTTTCATAAAGAAAAAAGATTTAAAATACATACAGAAAAAAGTAACAAAAAACTTAGGGAATAATGAACAAGCTGTTAAAGTATTAGTTAAGGGGCTTCAGTTAATAATACTCCCAATTTTATTAACGAATTTCATTAGCACCCGGTTGAAAATTCACAGATATGAAAAGAAATGTATTATTTCATGTGACAAACCCATTATTTGCAAGTCTCGTAGCGACTTATACAACTTCCAAAATTTCATTTACCCTCTGTCTCCCGATGTAATCATTTACGCAGAAGGCAATGAAATCACCTCTTCATTCATTCAAAACTCTGAAGCAGTTAATCAACTAATATTTAACAATGCAGACAAATATATCATCTCGCACGATAAAAAAATTATTGACGGCATCAGAAGCAAAAAGTAAATTCAGCCCTCCATGTAAAGATAAAGAAGGGCATTATCATAAGTCATCAAAGACTTGAGTTGATATAAATATTTTTGATATCATCAAAGGAAGTTCAGAATCATCAATATTTTTGTTTAAATAACCAATTAACTTAATAGCCATTTCTTGATCAGGTACAAAGATATATTTTATATCTTCAAATTCAAAATTAAGCATAGCATCTTCATGTTTCCAAAGCCTCTCGTTAGCTCTAATTTTCCATTCAGAATCACTATCATTTTTTACAAGTTTTATTGGAATGAGATCGGCTCTGATATCAGGGACATATCTCCATTCATTCTCATTTGCAAATCGATAATTTTCATTAATAATCTTCCCTTTACGTATAAGGCGACCCTCATAATTTTTCATATATCTCATGACATTAATCAGATCACGGTATTTCCTTTTTTCACGCTTGTATATTGCGGCAAATATGCCATGTTCTTCGCGTATTTTCGTCAAATTCTTGCTCATCCTCTGAATCCGAGCATTAAAATATGAAAACATTGAACATTTATGGTTTAAATAACTGACAGGATTTAGTCCAGATTCAATCGCCCATTCTTTCTTTAACCCTATGCCAAAATGACCATATTTTGCGGTATGTTCGTTTAATTGAGATAACCGAATATCACAAAAAGAAACCATTGGTATACCAAATTGTCTCTCAGCGTTCAACCCAACAATAGTCTCATTTGCATAAGATGCTTTAAAGGAGCTATCCGATATTATACTAACAAGATCTTCATATTGTTCTGTGAAATGAAAAATTGTACTTGGGTATAAACTTTTTTCAATATTATCTTTCCCGCAATCACATTTATCGCTTAATTTTGTCATCTTTTCATACCGAATTAATTATTAAGCGACTATAATACCAATATCTTTATTGCTACTTCAAGACATAGATGAAGCAACAAGCATTAAATTGAGATTTCATAGTAATCTTATCCCCATAATTTATAATCCATTTTCTTACGACTCGATAAAGAACTGGATGAACCTCAAAAATCTTAAAAAAATATCTTTACAAACAGAACTAATTAATGAAAATAAACCAATTAATTTATATTCATGAGGGACAGTATGAATAGCTATGATTTTTCCCGGTTAAATGACAAAGACTTTGAAGATTTAGTTATTGATCTTATTACAGCCGAAAATCCTAATTTACATATCGAAAGATTTATGCCTGGCAGAGATAGCGGAATGGATGGCAGGTTTTATATTGGGGGTGATAATGTCATTATTCAAAGTAAACACTACGTAAAATCCAGCTATTCTTCTCTAATTACTCATTTAAAAAAAGAAGCCCCCAAGGTTACAGCTTTAAAGCCTTCACGTTATATATTAGCCATATGCCAAGGATTAACCAGTACGAGAAAAAAAGAGATCATCAATATTTTCGGAGATCAATATTTGAGGAGTGATGACATTCTTTCGATAGATGATATAACTCATAAAATTTCTCACAACAAACATATCGAAAGAAAATACTATAAACTATGGCTGAATAGTACATCAATGCTTTTTTCTTTGCTGCATAATGACGTAATTGGAAGAAGTGAACATATTCTTCAGCAGATCAAAAATAATGTTAATAACTATGTACAAACTCGAGATTTTGATGTAGCAAAGTCTAAAGTTGATAACATAAACACTCTAATAATTACTGGAGCACCTGGCGTTGGTAAAACAACATTGGCTGAGCAATTATGCCTCCATTATATTATTGATGGATACGAATTGATCTTTATCGAAAGCGATATAGATGAAGGTGAGAAAGTATTTTCTCCTGATAAAAAACAATTGTTTTTATATGATGATTTTCTTGGAAGAAATTATTTAGATGCTTTGAGGAATAAAGAAGACTCAAAAATTGTAAGATTTATCAGTAGAATTAGAGCAAGTGTTAATAAGAAATTAATACTCACTTCACGTACAACAATATTGAATCAGGGTAAAGCATCAAGTGAATTATTTTATATAAACAATACTGAAAAGCACGAATATGAAGTTGAAGTTAAGAACCTTAACATATTGGACAAAGCAAAAATCCTCTATAACCATATTTGGTTTAGTCACCTGCCAAATGAATTTAAAGATTGTATTTGGCTCGATAAGAAATACAGGAAGATAATATCCCATAAAAATTACAACCCACGATTAATATCGTTTATAACTGACTATGATAAAGTTTCGCATATCAAGCCAGAAATTTATTGGGATTATATAGTTGAGAGTTTAGATAATCCTTCAGCAATTTGGGATCATATGTTGACTAAACAGATACCCAAATGTGTATTTTACCTAACTTATTTAGTATCTCTTAACAATGGCAGCATAAGCGAAAATACATTACATAATTGTTATAATAATTTTTTAGAAGAAATTGGTTTTGATCGCACCCGCAATGATTACTTTGAGTTTAATGATTGTACAAAACATGCTGTTAAATCAACCCTACAACGAAAGTTAGAAGATGGTAAGGATCCGATATATGATGTATTAAACCCATCTATATCTGATTATTTAATTGAGAAAATAGGCGATAACATATCATTTATCCCATCTTTTTTTTCAGCATTAACCACAATGCAATCTCTCTATAATTTGAATACACTAATAAACAAGAAACTACCAACGTATCTATCTTCAAAAATAGTTAACGCCCTATTGAACAACATTCATAAGTATAAAAATGAAGATTATATTATAGAGTTTGTAAGCACAGTAATTTCCAGTCCTAAAATCCCTCACAGTGATAAAGAAAACTCAGTGAAGATTATTAACCCAGATCACTTTAAATTTGAGCGATTCTATGCAGGCAATAATTACAAGGTATTAGGAATTGTCAATTGGATAACTTTAAACTCACCAGATTGGCTTGGGTATGATAATATCAAAGATTACGTTGAGTGTTCTTTATTAGTTAATAATGATGATCTTGATTATGAGGATTTAAATATTTTAGCCCAAATAACAAATACTTTGGGTGAAAGTTCAATGTCAGCAAAAATCCATGATCTTCTATTAGATTATTGGCATGGATATGCACATGAATTTATATCAGACAACAATGATTTTTCTGAATATTATGACTTCCGTGATGAAGGGGTTTTATTATCAAGAGCGAAAGATTACATAAATGATTTACTCTCTGAAAGTACATTGACCTTTAATACTCAAGAAGTTGAAAATATCATCGAAAACATAGATGCATATAACATAATAGAACGTAATATTGAAAGTGCTCCGACATGGGATGAAGATGATCACTATGATAATCATAGCTATATAGATAATGGGTTTAATGAGGTAGATGATTTATTTTCAAGAGAATAGAGCCCATTTACATAAAAAACTTGGTAATCCTTTAGCTCTATTATGCGTATATAAATATTGATGTAGCGATTAAGCATCCTTAATCGCTACATACCGCACATCCTCCTAAAGCCTGATTAAGTGTAGCGATCTGCCTTGATTTTTCATCGCTACACTCTATAATAAATCGCAACATACAAATCGATACAGTATAGAGATTTTGACATGGCACACATCGCTTATATTCGCGTATCCAGCTTGCAACAAAACAGCGAGCGACAATTAGCAGATACGGGGATCACCTTTGAAAAAGTATTCACTGAGAAAGTAAGTGCGAAAGATACCAATCGTGAAGCATTCTTAGCGATGATGGAGTACTTACGCGAAGGCGATACTTTGCATGTGCATGACATCAGCCGCCTTGCCCGTAATACAACCGACCTTCTCTCAACTGTAGATGCTTTGACTAAACGGGGTGTCGCGATCCAGTTTCATCATGAAGGCATTAAGACGGGAGATAACTCACCCACTGGTAAACTGGTTCTAACTTTACTTTCGGGAATTTGCCAAATGGAACGTGAAATGATGCTGCTCAGGCAAAGAGAGGGTTACGAAGCAGCTAAGGCTGCTGGTCGTATTGCTGGGCGTGGAAATGGTAGGCATATCCCGCGTACTGAAATCCTCGCGGCATTGGCATCTGGCGGAAGTGTTCGCTCTGTAGCTGCTGACTTCGGTGTAAGTACCAACACTATTAGCCGAATCAAGAAAGAAATGAACTGTGCGGCATCTTAAGTTAAGCAAATGATTTCTTTCACACAAACAGAAAAGACTTTGCATGACCTAATGCACAAATACTTTGATACTGGAACAGAAGATTACGTGATGTTTGGCGTTTTGCTGTGTGAATGGAGTGATGAAAGTACTTCAAGAATTATTAATAGCGGTTTTCCACCAGCCCTGACTCATCGATGGCAATAAAAAAGGTAGCCTACGCTACCTTTTAACATCAGCCACCAAGATTTGTACTATTCCTGAGTCGATAAAGATCTAATGTTTTATCGCGGATAATATTCATTTTGCTTTCAGCCGCAATCAAACTCCAGATAGTACCTTCTTCTTTTTGATAAAAAGCCTCAATTCCTTTATTATACGAATCTCTGTATTTTATCCATTGCCTTTGTGAATCTCTTAGGGCAGCACGCACATTTTCAGGCTGATCTTTCATTAGCAGTTTATATTGATTCCCAAGCTCCGTATCCCACGCTGTAGTAGCTTTAATATAGCAATTCTGTGAGTCAATGGTACTAACCGCATCCATCTTGCATTTTTGTAATGTGCTATCAATATTTTGCTTAAGTTCATCAGCAGAGGCCGATAAACACAATAGCAAACTTAAACTTATAACAACCGCTTTGAAATACATAATCCTGAATCCATTTCAATTATCAGTTTGTACTGTAACACGATGTTCTATCTCGTTAAGATGAGCTATACCACAATTTTCTAATTGAGAACGGGCAAATCTAATATCATTGCTGGTTCTCTGGATGTCAGGATCGGTTGTAGGACTCCTCCCCCCTGCAAATGGCGAAACACCCGACCGTGTTAAAGAATCAGAGGTTTCATTCCAGTACTCAATGGCTTGCTCAGACGCTGCATTAGCAGCCAACAGTCGATTGAATTCACGTGAGCATGACTTCTTTTGAACAGCAATGTAATCATCGACCCAAACACCATGTTGCTTGTAGATATTTTCAGCTACTAAGTACTTACCACTACTCTTGTCGAGACTATTAATCTTACTTTCGATGTAGTCTTTGTTATTTTTTTCTAATGTTGCAGCGGTGGCTTGTTTATCGGCTAATTTTATTGACTCATCTTGCTTAGCTTTAATCTCAATCCACTTTTCTCTGTTAAAGATCCCAGCACTCTTCGCTTCAGAGAATTGATCTTCGATCATAAAACCAAGATTCTTTCCTTGTAGGTTCATCATATATACATTAGCTTGCCCAGCTATTAATAATAAAATGACAATGATGATAGGTAGAAGAAAGTTATTAAAAAACTTTGGAAATTTTTGCGTTAATGCGGGGTGGTTTTCTTGTATAGATGGAATGGCTATAATTGACCACCAAAATGAGATGATCATAACCATACTCCAAAATGCTAAAGTAATTAATGCAAGTAATACTGTAGCAAATGACATCCCAGGTTCATTGAATGTACTAAAATAACTATAAACCATGGATGCCATGATTAAACCGAATCCCATATAAACAAAAAACTGTATTTTCTTCATTTTTATTTCCCCTTGTTATTTTAATACTCGTTTTATATTACCGAGAGAGTCAACTTCTACTCTGACAAGTTTTCTACATGCTCCGCACGAACCTACACCTGTACCACTGCTTTTTATTCCGGTGTTAACTGTCGTAGTACTTCCACAATGCGGACAAACCACTGTATATGTTGCGTATGCCACAATTTATTCCTCACTATTGCTGTAACGTTCAGGCCAGATTTCTTCTCGAGTCACTCCGATATAATCTGCAATGATCTTCTCACCTTTAGGCCAATGTCTCTCAAGGGCGTTGTATAGCGTTCGTTCATGTAAGCCGTTGTCTCGGGACAACTTAGCCAACGAACTACCTTTTTTGCGTATAGCTGCAAGTACATCGGCCCGATGCCAGTTTCGAGTACTGGCATTTGATTCCTTTTTTTGAGATCCTTCTTGTTTATGATTCTTCATTATGATCACTCATTACTTAATCATGAATATGATTGATCAATAAAATGAACAAGTCAAATCGAATTAGGAATACAATTCCTTAAGTTGAATGGCGATAGAATGAACAATAAAAAGCAGAGTACTAAAGAGTTCAGTGAACGCTTAAAGCACGTCATAGCAGCACTTGGAACAACGGGTAGAGAGTTCTCAAAACGTGCGGGTATTGGCTATAGTACTGTTCACAACTACATGCACGGCTCATCAAGCCCTACACTGGATAACTTGGTACTCCTGGCAAAAGCAGGCAATGTATCTATTGAATGGCTGGCTACAGGCCAGCAATCGAGCATGAGCAGCACTGATTCAAATGTCATACTTGTACCTTTTATTGATCATACCGATGAAATGTTGAATCTTGATGCTCAACTGCTTGATGTGACGGATTTACATTCTCTGCGTGCTATCAGGGTTAATACCGATGTAATGACCCCTACCTTTCTTATGGGTGCAGTACTACTCATTGATACTAACGATACAAATTTAACCGATAACAAACTTGTTGTATTAAAACAGAGCGGGAATTATTTGTTTAAGAGAGTACAGGTGCTCATGGAGGGAGTACGCTTACTGAGTGATAATGACAATTATCCGTCAATCGCAGTCGCTTTTGAAGATATGAAAAGTATCAATGTCATTGGTGCTGTAGTGATGATTATTAACAAAGTTAATTAGCACAATTAGTACTTCCACCAATCACCGTTAACAAACCTACCCAAGGTAGGGAAAGGTGGAAGTTCTCGCTATAGTACATAACCCAATTAATCAGGAGAACATAGCAAGAGGTCGCTATAAGCAGAGATCATCCCCTTCAATCCTAACGATATCTAACTGAATTGATACTTCCATTTAATGAATTTTTTGACTGTCCCGCTTTACAAGCGAGCCAGGAATTTCATTCGATTGAATCTCACGGCGTTCGCTTCAACTCGAATATCAATTCATTGGATATTATTTTTTTTGATAGGACATTTATTAAGTATTGATTAGCTTTAACAGCATTACTCCTTGACGGGATTTCTTGGATACATTTCGATCCCCCACTGCGGGGGAAAGATATTCAAGATATACAATTAATTTGTATTTCTTGACGCTGATACTCATCAACATTTCATACAGCGAATTTTGGATACAACTATATTGTACTCAAGCGGAAGCGGGTTGCCCTGTTTCTTCCTATCGCCATTCTCTGCAACGGTCGTAGCTCATCGCTACTCTTCTTATAAAAGCTGTATGAATAACTCCTATAAGCGTCTAAGTACTTCTCGAATTCTGGACGGATCTATATTGTATAAATTCGCCACTGAATCTATTAGAAGTAATAGACTCCCTTATACCATTTGGTAAGGATTGGCCTTATATGTCTATCAAGGGAATCTACGGGGTATTATCCGATTCCTTTATAGTGCCACATTGCCGTGACTCCTGCGTTTTCGTCTTTTTTGTCTGGAATTTACGCTCGGGAAATTTGCACGGGTTTCATTTGCACTGCGTTCTGTTGAACAACTCATCTGCCATCTACTTGTCGATAGGATCAGGTTTTAATTTATTATACCAAGGATAATGACGCTCTTATCATTACCCCACGACTAACGGGTACACCAACAGGATTTTAACTATACATATAGTATAGGACATAATTTAAATTCATTTCATTTTTTCTTCTCCCCCTATAAATATCTACCGATATTTATAGGGAATGAAACATGCGTTTTTTAGTACATTTATATTTAATGACTTGTATTACTAAGTGTTGCTAAGTAACCCGCCTTTAGATTATGGAATAATAGCAACGCACCTGTTCCTATCGCACAACAAAAAAAACTAAGGAATCGGTTACCCATTGAAAATATGATGAAAATTTCAGCATTACAACCAAAGAATAAAAATAAACAGTGACAAAAATATTCAGCACGTATAAAAACACATAAAATAAAAATGAATGTGGTTTATTTTTTAGCATTGATTATATTTGTTTTTATTAACAACCTCTTATTGCTGTCTTTAGAAAGCTTCCTTTCCTCTTCCCTTATAATACACTCATACTTTTCTTCTAATAATTTATAATAAGATAGTGTCTTATCATAATAATGTTCTTTCATTCTCATATATTAAACCTCACATTTTTTATAAATTCATTATTCCTCATAGTATAGGATATAAAGGGAAAGAATTTCACAAATGATTTAAAGTAATGTACTTCACGATAACACATCCATGTGCTTGTTTTTAATTCAGATACGATCAATCACGTGTTTCATTTGCAGAAGTGGTTGTTTACTCCTGTATGTTCTATCCGTCATTGTTCGATGAGCATGTCCAAGTATCGAGAATCTTATATGGTCAGGTACTTCGTGAAGATCTCTCAATCGGTCTGACAAGCCATATCTATAGTCATGTGCTGTATGTTTCATGCCTGCTTTTTTGAAAGCCTTGCTTACGGCATTACTTGCAGATGAATTATTAACCCAATGATATATTGGTTTCTCTTCCCATATACCAGCCTTTAGAAGACTATCACTTAAAGGTATATCGCGAATTGACTCGTTATTCTTAACGGTTTTAGTACCATCATCATTAATGCTGATACATTTAATGAGTATTCCTTGGTCTTCTTTCTCAATATAATCATTTGAAGAGATTTGGATCGCCTCACCGATACGTACTCCTGTGTAAAAAAGTAGGTTTAGTAACCACCATAAGGATCTGGTATTGGCAACATGCTCAGAAGAAATTAATTTTTGATGCTCCCTTAAGGAAACACCCGTTTTAATACTCATATTTTCAACATGCTTATAGTTCATCCCCAAAAAAGGATTCTTCACGATGTAATCACGTTGCTTCATAGCGAAATTGAACATTGCAGAAACCTTAATAATGGCATCTTGTCTGGATCGAGGTGACTTACCCGACTTATCAAGAAACTTTTTATAAGTACTCACCGTCTTTTTCGTAACTGAATCGACTGGGATATCCCCACACCATTCCAGGAAACCATTTACCGTTCTCTCATTAAGCACTTTGGTACTCTTCGCCCAATCAGAACTCATCTCTTCAAGCCACTCATTAAGTACTGATGACAATAGAGGGGAAATGCTCTTTTCTTGTATTACTGGATGCAGCGAGACATGACATACAGAGACGGCGGATAAAAATTCATCCTCTATTTGCTTATCTCTGGCCTTTAGAAGCGTTTCACGAATCAATAGTGGATTTGTATTCCCCATTAGCTGAGAGAGCCTTATAAAGGCTTCAGTGAGCTTTACGGCACGATACTGAGCCACATTTCTGTCCTGGGTGCGTAGGCTAACCCGAAGAAGTTTCCCAGCTAATCGACGCTGCCACATGAAAGAGCGTTCAGAGGAAGCTGTCCTGTCTAAAAAACGCACATTTTGCTGTATAAAGATTGGATAAAGATCTGGTAAAGATTGCATGAAAACCCTCTTCAAATGAGAATGGTTCCCATCAATTCCCAAACACAACACTTAGCGGTACTTAAGCGTCAAAATGTGACCTCTGGCAGATTTACATCTCTTTACGCTATACTACCCGCTGAAATAATCGGCTCAACGCTACGAGCTGATGTTCAATGTGTTTCCACACAAATGGTATCAACTCCCCTTCTGAGGATCTGGCGAGAAGCCGGATAAACTATGTTAAACAGTATTTTAGTAATACTTTGTCTGATAGCCGTCAGCGCATTTTTCTCGATATCCGAGATCTCGCTGGCCGCGTCCCGTAAAATCAAACTTAAGCTGCTTGCCGACGAAGGCAACATCAATGCTTCCCGTATCCTGAAAATGCAGGAAAATCCTGGAACGTTCTTCACCGTGGTACAAATTGGCCTGAACGCGGTCGCTATTCTCGGCGGTATCGTGGGGGATGCAGCGTTTTCTCCGGCCTTTTACAGCCTGTTCGTTCAGTACATGTCCGCCGAACTTGCCGAGCAGATGAGCTTTATTCTCTCCTTCTCGCTGGTCACCGGGATGTTCATCCTGTTCGCTGACCTGACCCCGAAACGCATCGGTATGATTGCGCCAGAAGCTGTGGCTTTGCGTATCATCAACCCGATGCGCTTCTGCCTGTTCGTGTTCCGTCCGCTGGTGTGGTTCTTCAACGGCCTGGCGAACGTCATCTTCCGCATCTTTAAACTGCCGATGGTGCGTAAAGATGACATCACCTCCGACGACATCTATGCCGTGGTAGAAGCCGGTGCGCTGGCCGGGGTGCTGCGTAAGCAAGAGCATGAGCTGATCGAAAATGTGTTCGAGCTGGAATCCCGTACCGTGCCCTCTTCCATGACGGGCCGTGAAAGCGTGATTTGGTTCGATCTGCATGAAGACGAGCAGAGCCTGAAGAATAAAGTCGCGGAGCACCCGCACTCTAAATTCCTGGTTTGTAATGAAGATATCGACCACATCATCGGCTATGTGGACTCCAAAGATCTGCTGAACCGCGTGCTGGCGAACCAAAGCCTGGCGCTTAACAGCGGCGTGCAGATCCGCAATACCCTGATTGTACCGGACACGTTGACGCTCTCTGAAGCGCTGGAAAGTTTCAAAACCGCCGGTGAAGACTTCGCCGTTATCATGAACGAATATGCGCTGGTGGTGGGCATCATTACCCTCAACGACGTCATGACCACGCTGATGGGTGACCTGGTCGGCCAGGGTCTGGAAGAGCAGATTGTGGCGCGTGATGAGAACTCATGGCTGATTGACGGCGCAACGCCAATCGACGACGTGATGCGCGTGCTGGATATCGACGAGTTCCCGCAGTCAGGCAACTACGAGACCATCGGCGGCTTTATGATGTTTATGCTGCGTAAAATCCCGAAGCGCACCGACTCGGTGAAGTTCTCCGGCTACAAGTTTGAAGTGGTGGATATTGATAACTACCGCATCGACCAGCTGCTGGTGACGCGTATCGATAACAAACCGACCGTGCTGGTGCCGAAGCTGCCGGATGCGGAAGAGAAGGTGTCGGCGTAAGGTTCCTGCCCCCACAAACATCAACGGCTCCCATCGGGAGCCGTTTTTTTAACTACTGCATAGCACGTTGGTTAAGCCATCTCAGTTTGCAGACGCATAACCTGACGGTTGACTTCGGACATCACAGACAAGTGCTGTTTGTCCTTCACTTTTGGGACAAGGATCTTGCCCTTATCAAACTCAAAAGCGCCAACATCCTTGATATACAACCGTCCACGGAACAGGATCTTCACGTACTTCGCCACCTGAAGCGGGTTGTAGCGTTGGAAAATTTTCATTCTTGTATCTCCTGCGAATCATACGCTCTTGCGGCGCCACAATCGGCCCGACTGTTCTGAGCGCAAATTTTGTTGCCCAATGACTATAGACCAGAACTACGTAGTTACCCAGTGTGCATAAGTTTATTTACCGTTTGATTACAATTATTCAGAATAATCTTTTCAAACTGTGACTACAGGCAGTATAAGCCGTCGTTTTTTTATGGATATGTGCGTTCGCCCGCAAACTGGCATCGGGATTGCGGGAAAAGCCCATTGATCGCACTTATGATTAAAAGCGTAAGACCAAGTGGTCGGATCACCTGCATACAATAAGGAAACACCATGACCCTACGTAACATTCTTGCAGCCGCATGCCTGCTCCTGCCTCTGTGGGCGAGTGCCCACAACATTGAAAAAGGACAACGCGTACCGCCAGTCGGCATTGCTGACCGGGGAGAATTGATTCTCGACAATGATAAGTTTAGCTACAAACCGTGGAATAGCGCGCAGCTCGCGGGCAAAGTGAGAGTTGTACAACATATTGCCGGGCGTACATCTGCAAAAGAGAAAAACGCAAACCTGGTGGAAGCGATCAAGGCCGCAAAATTCCCGCATGATCGCTATCAGACCACCACCATTGTGAACACCGACGATGCCATCCCTGGCTCCGGGATGTTTGTGCGCTCAAGCCTTGAGAGCAACAAAAAGCTCTACCCGTGGTCGCAGTTTATTGTCGACAGCAACGGCGTGACGCGCAAAGCCTGGCAGCTTGAGGAAGAGAGTTCCGCGATTATCGTGCTGGACAAAAACGGCCAGGTGCAGTGGGTAAAAGACGGGGCGTTAACCCAGGAAGAGGTGCAGCAGGTGGTTGATCTGCTGCACAAGCTGCTGGCTCAGTAAAGAGAGACCCGGAAGCCTGGATTGAGGAATGATTCGCGCGGGGTGTAGTCCAGCGGCTTGCCCTGCCAGTCATGAACATGCGCACCCGCGGCCGCGGCTACCGCGTGGCCGGCTGCCGTGTCCCAGATGTTCGTCGGCCCGAAACGGGGATAGAGCTGCGCCTGCCCCTCCGCCACCAGACAGAATTTCAGCGAGGAGCCAATCGAGGTCGTCTGATGTTCACCCAGCTGTTGCAGGTACTCTTCCAACTCGCTGTCGCTGTGCGAGCGGCTGATGACCACCAGCGGAGGGCGCGCATCGCGCACCTGAATCGGCTTGCGGACACCACACTCTTCCTTCCAGGCCTTGCCTTCTGCGGCGCTGTACATCACTTTCATCACCGGAGCGTAGACCACCCCAAGCACCGCCTTGCCCTTGTCGATCAGGGCGATATTCACGGTGAATTCACCGTTACGCTTGATAAACTCTTTGGTGCCGTCAAGAGGATCGACCAGCCAGTAACGCTGCCAGTGCTGACGCTCATCCCAGCTCTGCGGCGCTTCTTCGGAAAGCACGGGGATCTCTGGCGTGAGTGCCTGTAGACCTTTCATGATCACGCCATGCGCCGCGATATCCGCCGCCGTGACCGGGGAATCATCCGCCTTGCTGACAACGTTCATCGGTTGTGCGCCGTCATACACCTGCATGATGGCATCGCCCGCATCCCGTGCGAGCTGACAAATTTTATCTAACATTCTCCACCTCTTCGTTAACGCAGTGGGTATAACTCTTTGTTTTATTTATATCGTAATGTGAACAATTCCGCTATCTGTGAAGCAATTCCGGTTTCATCGCCCTTTTTTCTGGCAGGATTCACACTTCTGTAAGCAACAAACGATAGATACATATTCTTTTGTGGCCTGGATCGAAAAAAGGACTCCTCTGATGATTAAGTTTAGCGCAACGCTCCTGGCGACGCTGATTGCAGCGAGCGTACAGGCGGCGACGGTCGATCTCCGTATTCTGGAAACCACCGACCTGCACAGCAATATGATGGACTTCGATTACTACAAAGATACCCCTACGGAAAAATTCGGACTGGTACGCACGGCAAGTTTGATCAATGCCGCCCGCAATGAAGTGAAAAATAGCGTGCTGGTCGACAACGGTGATTTGATTCAGGGGAGCCCGCTGGGTGACTACATGGCGGCAAAGGGGCTGAAAAAAGGCGAGATCCACCCGGTGTATAAAGCGATGAACACCCTGGATTATACCGTCGGCAACCTCGGTAACCACGAATTTAACTATGGTCTGAAATACCTGCACGATGCGCTGGCAGGCGCAAAATTCCCTTACGTTAACGCCAATATCATCGACGTTAAGACCAAAAAGCCGCTTTTCACCCCTTATCTGATTAAAGAGACCGAGGTTGTTGATCAGGACGGTAAAAAGCAGACGCTGAAAATTGGCTACATCGGCTTTGTACCGCCCCAGATCATGACCTGGGATAAAGCCAATCTCACCGGCAAAGTCACCGTTAACGACATCACCGAAACGGCGCGTAAATATGTACCGGAGATGCGTGAAAAAGGGGCGGATGTTGTGGTCGTTGTCGCCCACTCGGGCCTCTCTGCCGATCCGTACCAGGTGATGGCGGAAAACTCCGTTTACTACCTGAGCGAAGTGCCGGGCGTGGACGCGATCCTCTTCGGCCACGCTCATGCGGTCTTCCCGGGTAAGGATTTTGCCAGCATCAAAGGGGCAGACATCGACAAGGGAACGCTCAACGGCGTGCCGGCGGTAATGCCCGGCATGTGGGGCGATCATCTTGGCGTGGTGGATCTGGTACTCAATAATGACAGCGGCAGCTGGAAGGTGACCGGATCCAAAGCCGAAGCGCGCCCCATTTACGATGCTGCCGCCAAAAAATCACTGGCGGCTGAAGACCAAAAACTCCTCGACGTGCTCAAGCATGACCACGACGCCACCCGCGAATTCGTCAGCAAGCCGATCGGCAAATCCGCCGACAACATGTACAGCTATCTGGCGCTGATACAGGATGACCCAACCGTTCAGGTGGTCAATATGGCGCAGAAAGCCTATGCCGAACATTTTGTTCAGGGCGATCCGGACTTAGCCAACCTGCCGGTGCTTTCCGCCGCCGCACCGTTCAAAGTGGGCGGACGTAAAAATGACCCGGCCAGCTATGTTGAAGTGGAAAAAGGCCAGCTGACGTTCCGTAACGCCGCCGATCTCTATCTCTACCCGAACACGCTGGTCGTGGTTAAAGCAACGGGTAAAGAGGTGAAAGAGTGGCTGGAATGCTCCGCCGGGCAGTTTAACCAGATCGATCCGAAGAGCAGCAAGCCGCAGTCGTTGATTAACTGGGACGGGTTCCGCACCTATAACTTCGACGTTATCGACGGGGTGGATTATCAGATTGATGTCACCCAGCCCGCGAAATATGACGGCGAGTGTCAGGCCATTAATCCGCAGGCAGAGCGCATCAAAAACCTGACCTTCAAGGGCAAGCCTGTCGATCCGGCGGCCACCTTCCTGGTGGTGACCAATAACTATCGCGCGTATGGCGGCAAATTTGCCGGCACCGGCGATAGCCACATTGCCTTTGCATCCCCGGATGAGAACCGCTCGGTGCTGGCCGCCTGGATCAGCGCAGAGTCGAAAAAGGCGGGAGAAATTCATCCGGCGGTCGATAACAACTGGCGTCTGGCCCCGATCCACAGCGATACCCCACTGGATATTCGCATTGAAACGTCTCCGTCGGATAAGGCTGCGGCGTTTATTAAGGAGAAGGCGCAGTATCCGATGAAGAAGGTTGCGACGGATGATATCGGGTTCGCCATTTATCAGGTGGATTTAAGTAAGTAAAAGCAAAACGGCAACGCACGTTGTTTATTCCCTCTCCCTGTGGGAGAGGGTTAGGGTGAGGGCATGAGGCCGCACATTCCCGGGTTTTACGCTGCCCGCTCTTCCCGGTTCGCCATTACTTTTGGCGTATTCACCTCTATCCAGTCCGCCAGCGCGGCCACTTTCTCGCTCACCTCTACGCCAAGCGGCGTCAGGCTATACTCAACGTGCGGCGGTACAACAGGATACGAAACGCGATCGACAAAACCGTCATGCTCCAGTGCCTGCAGCGACTGGGCCAGCATCTTCTCGCTCACGCCGCCCATTTTACGGCGCAGATCGCTGAAGCGGTGCGTTCCCTCACGTAGCGCCACCAGGATCAGAACCCCCCAGCGGCTGGTCACATGTTTGAGCACCTCTCTGGACGGGCACTGCTCCGCGAAGAGGTTACCATCGCGCATTTGTTCGCTGAGTGTCGGTATTGTCATTTAATACTTACCTTTTTGTACGTACTTACTAAAAGTTAGTTATGGTGCTAGTGTGCCACAACACCAGACAAACACGAAGGAGATTGATCATGATCGCGATTACCGGCGCTACCGGCCAGCTTGGCCGCCTCGTTATCGAACAGCTGTTAAAAACCGTCCCGGCAAACCAGATTGTGGCTATTGTGCGTAACCCGGCGAAAGCGGAAGCCCTGAGCCAGCAGGGTATTGTGGTTCGTCAGGGCGATTACACCGACCAGGCCGCGTTGACCACGGCGCTGAAGGGTGTGAAGAAACTGCTGCTGATCTCATCCAGCGAAGTGGGTCAGCGCGCCACGCAGCACCAGAATGTCATCAACGCTGCCAAAGCGGCTGGCGTGACATTTATCGCCTACACCAGCCTGCTGCATGCGGATAACTCACCGCTGGGCCTGCACGTTGAACACGTTGCCACGGAAAAAGCGCTGGCGGCATCCGGCATTCCTTATGCCCTGCTGCGCAACGGCTGGTATACCGAAAACTACCTGGCGAGCGCGCCGCCTGCGCTGGAACACGGCGTGTTTATCGGTGCCGCAGGTGAAGGCAAAATCGCCTCTGCCACCCGTGCGGATTACGCGGCGGCGGCGGCAAAAGTGGTTTCGGAAGAGGGCCACGCTGGCAAGGTCTATGAACTGGCAGGCGACAGCGCGTGGACGCTGAGCGAACTGGCGGCTGAACTGAGCAAGCAGAGCGGTAAACCGGTGGTTTATCAGAACATGAGCGAAGCGGATTTCGCCGCTGCGCTGAAGAGTGTCGGCCTGCCTGCCGGGCTGGCGGATATGCTGGCGGACTCTGATGTGGGCGCATCTAAAGGCGGGCTCTTTGACGATAGCCATACGCTGAGCAAATTGATTGGGCGACCAACCACGTCGCTGGCTGAAAGCGTTAAAACCATTTTGTAACGGGAAGGCTATTATTACGGATGGCGGGGTAAAATAAAAAGCGGAATACCTCGCCACCGACTCGATTAGGGCTTAAAGAGCACAGCTCAATCTATTCTTTTGCGAAAGAGAGTCGCTATAAAGCACTCAATCCTGCCGCTGACATAGTATTCAAATTAATTTGCGCCTGTATAAAAGTGACTCCTGTTAACCCCGCTTACGTCGCAGGTAGAAATTAAAAATCGCTATATTCTTTTTCCCTCGCAAACGAAATAGGCTTTTCAAAGCCGGGAATAGTGATGCCATTCATATCAATATTGATATCGTCTTCATTTATCCCCTGCTGCCCAAACAGATAAATAACGTTTAATTCGCCGTGAGAGGCAGCTTCATCGTAAGCACGGGCCTGTCGTTGCACCTGGCGGTTACGCTGCTGATAATCTGCAAAGGCCGGTTCGCCATAGCGTTTGCGCAACCATTGTTGCGTAAGCTTCGGCGAGTAAACCACCCCCGTGGCATTATTACCGCCGAAGCCTTTTGAATTAATAAACGCAATTTGCCCCTGTTCATCCTCTAATTTGCAGTCCTTAACAGGGATGTGTAAACGCGCGTTATTCACCTGTGGCGCGATGTGCGACACACTTTTAATGCCCGGTAAAATGCCATAGCGGAAGACACCGAGACAGCTTATCAACTGGTCCCCGCTGGCAGGCCCCAGGGAGTGCCCCAGGTAAGATTTCACCGCCGTCACCGGCCAGTTGTGAATCGAAAAGGCTTGCGCAACACGGTCAAAAATATCCGCTTCCGAGACACAATTTTTCGGCGTGCTTGAACCATGAGCCTGGATAAACGATCCCTTTTGCACCGTCTCCAGTCCAACCATCGACACTGCAGAGGCGACAGCTTTCGCCATAGTGATGTAATTCCCCGGCCCCGGAGAAGCAATCGAACGCTTATAGCCATCAGCATTGATAAAGACGTTTCCCACAGAACCGTGGATCTCTGTGCCGAGTTGCATCGCCAGTTCGTCGTCCATCAACACGATATACTGGCTGGACTCGGCGATCACAAACCCACAGCTGTTGCCAAACGGACGGCTGCTGTTGCGCCAGTCGGCCGTCTCCGTCTGATCGATATGCCTGAGTTTACTCTCTGTCGCCAGCGCGCCCATGGCATCAAAACCTTCAATCACCTCTGACGTAACCGGTGCTTCTGCGCTGCCTACCACGGCCACGCGAATGCGCCCTGCTTTTATGTCTTCGACGGCCGCGTTCAGGTTATAAAGAAACGTGGCGCATGCTCCCAGCGTGGCGCTGGTGTGGCCCACGCTACCCAGCACATAGGCATTGAGAAAATCAGCGCACATGCTGTTCAGGCCCAGCGGACACTGCTTGGCGCTGACGCGATGGCCCTTGAGACGCGACTGCAACATTCCGCCAAAGCCATACTCGTCGAGCTGTCCCATAATATTGCCCGAGTAGATACCCAACTGATCCGGCGAAATTTTCGCCTGTATATCCCGCCACGGGATCCCCAAAGCGTTGATCGCATCTGACGCCCCGACAACGGCCATTTGCAACGCCCGCGGGTGAAACTGTGAATTGTAATAGTCACCCGGCCGGAATCCTTGTGGTAGCAAACCTGCGGCCTGAACTTCCGTGCGCAACAGTGTCTCAATTCTACAGTCCATATCACCCCGGACGGTAATGCGCACGCGCTGATCCGTTAATTCCTCAGCATGCCATCCCTGCGGTAAGGGTTGAGGTAATTGTCTGGAAGAAATAATAAAACTAAAACCGTTTTCGTCCGAAGCCATATTTAATTTTGCATGACTAACGATAGCATCAACATCAAAATAATCGTCCGTGATTTTTCTGATAAGGGATCCTTCAAACGCCTCGTTCTTTATCGTCGCGGCAGCCTGATCGGGCGTGAATCTTTTACCGGAAATGTCACAATATCCGCCTTCATCATATTTAAGAAGGCCCATCAGGATGGCGAGCGATAATAACGTCTGCTGCCGTTCCTCTTCGGATAATGACTCTATAACCATTCGGCGAAATGCATGATGTGAAGAACTACGACCAGCCGGACCATAGCCACCAAATGCTGTTATTACGGGTAATTTCACCATAATCCATCCTGTATTGGTCGTGAATTTATTTTGTTATCAAGCTAAGACAACTTACAGATATTAGTTTACAAATCGCCAACAAAAGCTAATATGAAAATCCAGCCAAAATGCTGACTTTTTTGGCCAGGTTAAAGATGAGCTACCAAAAATAATAGTCAAAACAGGTATTAATCAAAAATGACAAATACACAAATAGGATTTGTGTTATGTGAACGCATGCTAAGTTCCGGCCTCAGTCTACCGATTGAAATGTGGAAATCAGCGGCCAGTAGCTATTTAGCTGAGCAAAAAACAAACGCCAACACAGATACGCCCCCGGCAAAGCGATCGCGTTTCAGGCTTTGTCGACCGGAAAGCATTTTGAAGGTCAATACCATCGGCATAAACAGTTTGCCGATCCGCACGCACAGTGGCTTCAGTATTACTGCCGACACCACACTTGCCGACGACAGACACTACGATGTTATTTATATTCCGGCCCTGTGGCGCAACCCTCGCGCGGTGGTCAGACAACAGCCTGAGCTGCTGGCGTGGCTTTCTGAGCAGGCCGCACGAGGCACCCGCATCGCTGCCGTCGGAACCGGCTGTTGTTTTCTGGCGGAATCAGGATTGCTTAACGGGAAACCCGCCACCACCCACTGGCACTACTTCCGGCAATTCTCACGCGATTACCCCAGCGTTAAATTACAAACTAAACATTTTCTCACCCAGGCCGAAAATATTTACTGCGCCGCCAGCGTTAAGGCCTTGTCAGATCTGACAATTCATTTTATTGAAACGATATATGGAAAACGGGTAGCCACACATACTCAACGGACATTTTTCCATGAAATTCGTAGCCAGTTTGATCGCCAGTGCTACAGCGAAGAAAACAAACCCCATCCCGATGAAAATATTGTGCAAATTCAGACCTGGATTAAAGCCAACTGCGCATCGGATATATCAATGCAAAATCTTGCCGATATGGCTGGCATGAGTTTGCGCAACTTTAATCGTCGTTTTAAAAACGCCACTGACATGTCCCCTTTGCAATATTTATTAACCGCCAGAATTGAGTTAGCCATGAATATGTTGCAATCAACCAACCTGTGTATTCAGGAGATCGCCAACGCGGTTGGGTATCAGGATATTGCGCACTTTAATCGCCAGTTTAAACATAAAACCACAGTCTCACCGGGGGATTATCGTAAGACCGTTCGCGCAAAGATGTTTAGTGCATAATCCCGGATCATCTCTGATAATCACAAGATAGCCCCCGAGGAGAATCAGCGTGCAAGGCGTACCGGAACAATTTAGCGATGAGAGAGACAGCGCGCGCTTTCGCCATCTGGCGCAGTTGCCGGGTCTGGAACTTTATCACGCGCATATCGCTGACTACGCCTTTGAGCCTCACACGCATGAAGCCTTCGGCATCGGCACCATCGAAACCGGTGCCGAGCGCTTTCGCTATCGCGGTACCCAGCACCTGGCCGCTGAAAAATCCGTTGTCACCATGAACCCGGACGAGATCCACACCGGAGAATCGGCCACCGAAGGCGGCTGGCGCTACCGGATGGTCTACATCGAACCCGCTTTACTCGAAGAGGTGACTGGCCTGCGCCACTGGTGGTTCAGCGACGTTACCCGCCACGACCCGCTGCGTTCGCAGCAAATCGGCCAGCTGATCTACGGCCTGTGGCATACCCAGGACCCGCTTGCGCAAAAAGGACTGCTGCTGGATTTGATTGAGACCTTCCAGCCGTTGGCCTATCACGCCCCAATAATTAAGGAAGGCGCGCACCGGTTCGAACGGGTACGCGAATATCTGCACGACAACTACATGCACGCCGTGACGCTGGACGAGTTGGCCAACGTGGTTTCTCTCAGCCCTTACCATTTTCAGCGCCAGTTTAAAGCCTATTTCCACGTCACGCCGCACCAGATGCTGATGGCTATTCGCCTGTGGCGCGCCAAAGGCTTCCTTACGCACGGCATGCCCGCCGCCGAAGTGGCCGCCGCGACCGGGCTGACCGACCAGTCGCATTTAACCCGCGCGTTTACCCGCCGCTACGGGATTACGCCCGTCCGCTACCAGAAACAAGTTATCGGGCGCTGATGCGCAATCTCATACAATACGCGCGCAATCCCCCCCTTCTACACTGAGTACAAAGTCAATTGATGTGGATGGAATAATGATTAGTGGCGTGTTGTATGCCCTGCTGGCAGGGCTGATGTGGGGGCTGATTTTTGTCGGCCCGCTGATTGTGCCCGAGTATCCGGCGGCCCTGCAGTCAACCGGACGCTATCTGGCGCTGGGGCTGATTGCCCTGCCGCTGGCCTGGCTCGGTCGTACGCGTTTACGCCAGCTCAACCGCCAGGACTGGATGACCGCGCTGGCGCTGACCATGATGGGCAACCTTATCTATTACGTCTGCCTGGCGAGCGCCATTCAGCGTACCGGCGCGCCGGTATCGACCATGATTATCGGCACGCTGCCTGTCGTTATCCCCGTCTTTGCGAACCTGCTGTACAGCCAGCGCGATGGCAAACTGGCATGGTCAAAAATGGTACCCGCGCTGATCTGCACGGGCGTCGGGCTGGTCTGTGTGAATATTGCCGAGCTTCGCCACGGGCTCGCTGATTTCAGCGTCTGGCGTTACGGTTCGGGGATCGGTTTAGCGTTTATTTCCGTCGCCTGCTGGGCCTGGTATGCCCTGCGTAATGCGCGATGGTTGCGGGAGAACCCGGATAAACATCCGATGATGTGGGCAACGGCACAGGCGCTGGTGACGCTGCCGGTCTCGCTGGTGGGCTATGCCGGGGCGTGCCTCTGGTCTGGGCAGCAACAACCGGACTTCGCCCTCCCTTTCGGGCCGCGGCCGTGGGTCTTTGTCGGGCTGATGATCGCTATCGCTGTGCTCTGTTCCTGGGTGGGCGCACTGTGCTGGAATATCGCCAGCCAGAAACTGCCCACGGTGATCTTAGGGCCGCTGATTGTCTTCGAAACGCTGGCCGGGCTGCTGTACACCTTCCTGATGCGCCAGAGCGTACCGCCGCTGTTAACGGCCTGTGGAATAGTGCTGCTGGTGATGGGGGTAGTGATGGCGGTAAGAGCGAAGCCGGAAAAACCGATGGTCGTTCCGGCGTCGGAGATGTGAGGCGTTTGCAGGGCCTGCAAAAACGTAGGCCCGGTCAGGCGTAGCCGCCTCCGGGCAAGCTTTTAAAACGTTTCCCAGTTGGCTTCAGACGCAGAAGCAACGGGCTGCGCTTTTGGCGCATAGGTTTTCGCCGGAGCCGCCTTCACTGCCTGGCTGCGGGCAATTTTAAACACCGCCACCGCGTCGTTCAGGCGTGCCGCCTGGTCTTCCAGCGCGGCCGCTGCGGCCGCAGACTCTTCCACCAGCGAGGCGTTCTGTTGGGTAACACGATCCATCTCTGCCACCGCCTGGCCCACCTGGTCGATCCCGCGGCTCTGCTCATCAGACGCAGAGGCAATTTCACCCATAATGTCGGTGACGCGAGTCACGGCGTTAACAATCTCCGCCATGGTGGCCCCGGCTTCGTTCACCAGTTGCGAGCCTGCGTTAACTCGCTCACCAGAGTCATCAATCAGCGCTTTGATCTCTTTCGCCGCCTGGGCGCTGCGCTGAGCGAGCGTACGCACTTCTCCGGCTACCACCGCAAAGCCACGCCCCTGCTCACCTGCGCGCGCCGCTTCAACTGCCGCGTTAAGAGCCAGGATGTTCGTCTGGAAGGCAATGCCGTCAATGACATTGGTAATTTGCGCAATTTTGCTGGAACTGGTGGCGATTTCGTCCATGGTGCGCACCACGCCTTCTACAACGTTACCGCCCTTCTTCGCCGTTGAAGAGGCATCAAGCGCCAGACGGGAAGCCTGACGGGCATTGTCGGCGTTTTGTTTCACCGTTGCCGTCAGCTGCTCCATGCTGGCAGCCGTCTCTTCCAGCGAGGCAGCCTGCTGCTCGGTACGGGAAGAAAGATCGTTACTGCCCGCAGAGATTTCCCCCGCACCGGTGTAAATGGTATCCGCACCTTCACGAACCACGCCCACGGTGTTTGCCAGCGCGGTTTGCATCTCCTGGACGTTTTGCGCCAGTACGGCCATCTCGTTTTTACCCTCTGCATGGATCGGCTGGGTTAAATCACCGGCGGCAATGGCGCGGATATGGCTTATCACATCCTGCAGCGGCAACAGCAGCACGCGGCGCATGGCAATCCAGCTGGAGATAATCACGATAATTACCAGCAGCATAACCGCAGAGAGGATCCACAGGATACGCTTGTAATCACTTTCGTTATCTTTGATACCTTTATCCGTAAGCACGGCCTGGGCTTCACGCCATTCCCGGTAAACGTTTTGCATCGCGGTCTGTTTCTGCTCTGCATTCTGCTTGAACATCTCTTCCAGATTGCCCTGAGAGAGCAAAACGTTCATTTGGGTCAGCGTCGCGGAGTAATTGCGGTACTGCTCTTCCAGGCGATTTGCCAGGTTGGGATCCAGCCCTGGGGTATTCGGCAAAGCATAGTATTTGTCGTAATGAGACTGGGCATTGGCCAGCAGGTTTTTCGCCGTGTTTACCAGTTCATTGAGCTGTCCGCCGTTAATCTGCGAGGCCATGCTGCTTTGCAGACGCAGCATGCCGCGGTTCAGGGTGACGCGCGCCTGGTTCAGGCTGATCCATGCATCGGTAAACTCCGCCACGTTCTTGCTGGATAGCTGCGACACGGTGAAATTGTCTTTATCGTTATTCAGCGCGTTGATAAAGATACCGGCGGAAACGAGTTGCATGATGCCGAGCACAAGCAGCACCGAAATCAAAAGGGTAATGACTTTTATACGTTTAAACATGCGTTGCCTTTGTAATATGCAGGTTTGTCTGACGTGGATATATCGGCAGGCGCGGCGGGTTGTTTACTGTTTCTCCACGTTAAAAAAGTTTCTAAAGTTATTTTCTGCATTCATTCAGTGAGTTAAACACGCTAATTTTTTGTGACTTACATCTCATTTTCACCCTTGCCTCTAAAGGGTTATAGCGCCGCCTTAAAGATGCATTTAATATGCATCTTATATTCTTGATGATGAGGTAACTGCTATGGCCTTCCGCGACCAACCACTCGGCGAGCTGGCGCTCTCCATCCCTCGCGCTTCTGCGCTGTTTCGTAAATACGACATGGATTACTGCTGCGGCGGTAAGCAAACTCTGGCACGTGCGGCCTCGCGCAAAGAGCTGGATGTAGAGGTTATTGAAGCGGAGCTGGCTCTGCTGGCAGAGCAACCCATCAACAAAGAGTGGCGCACGGCCCCGCTTGCCGAAATCATCGACCACATTATCGTGCGTTACCACGATCGCCACCGCGAACAACTGCCGGAGCTGATCCTGCAGGCCACCAAAGTGGAGCGCGTTCATGCCGACAAGCCTTCCGTGCCGCGCGGCCTGGCGAAATACCTGACCATGCTGCATGAAGAACTCACCAGCCACATGATGAAAGAAGAGCAGATCCTCTTCCCGATGATTAAACAGGGAATGGGCAGCCAGGCGATGGGGCCAATTAGCGTGATGGAAAGCGAACATGACGACGCGGGTGAACTGCTGGAAGTCATCAAACACACGACCAATAACGTCACGCCGCCGCCAGAAGCCTGCACCACATGGAAAGCGATGTACAACGGCATTAACGAGATGATCGATGACCTGATGGAACACATCAGTCTTGAGAATAACGTTCTGTTCCCGCGTGCATTAGCGGGTAAATAAAAAGGCCACTGAAGCCTGATGCCCTCACCCCGGCCCTCTCCCACGGGAAGAGGGTGCAAAAACTAAAAACGGCAACCGAAGTTGCCGTTTTGCTTTTACCTTACGCCTGCCATTCGTTTCTTACCAATGAACAGCCAGCCCAATCCCAGGGCGATGAACCACAGCGGCGTGACGATCAGCGCCTGACGGGTGTCATCTTCCAGCGTCAGCAGAACCAGAACGAACGCGAAGAACGCCATGCATACCCAGCACATCAGCTTGCCCAGCGGCATCTTATAGATCGATTTCTCATGCAGATGCGGACGCTGTTTACGATACACCAGGTACGAACAAAGGATGATCGTCCAGACGAACATAAACAGGATCGCCGAAACGGTGGTGATCATGGTGAACGCACCGATAACGCTCGGGTTCACGTAGAGCATAACCACCCCACCTAACAGGCACATGCAGGAGAACGTCAGCCCTTTCGCCGGAACAGCACGCTTAGAGAGCTTCGCGAACGCGCTCGGCGCAACGCCTTCCTGCGCCAGGCCAAACAGCATGCGGCTGGTTGAGAACACACCGCTGTTCGCCGATGACGCTGCAGATGTCAGCACCACGAAGTTAATCAGGCTCGCTGCTGCAGGCAGTCCCACCAGCACGAACAATTCAACAAATGGGCTCTTGCTTGGCACAACCGAGCTCCACGGCGTCACGGACATAATAATGATCAACGCAAAGACGTAGAACATGATGATACGAACCGGAATGGAGTTGATTGCACGCGGCAGGGATTTTTCAGGGTCTTTGGTTTCCGCAGCGGTGGTTCCGACAAGTTCAATCCCCACAAAGGCAAATATCGCAATCTGGAAGCCGGCAAAGAAGCCGCTGATGCCTTTCGGGAACCAGCCGCCGTCATTCCACAGATGGGTAAACGAAGCCTGTACGCCGGTTGGCGACTGGAAGTGCATCAGCACCATTACCAGGCCCACCACAATCAGCGCCACAATAGCGACAATCTTGATCATCGCGAACCAGAACTCCATCTCACCGAACATCTTAACGGTGGCGAGGTTGAGGCTCAGCAGCAGAATAATCACCGCCAGCGAGGCGACCCAGTCCGACAGCCCAGGGAACCAGAACTGCGCATAGGCAGTAATGGCGACGACATCCGCCATGCCGGTTACGACCCAGCAGAACCAGTAGGTCCAGCCGGTGAAATAACCCGCCCAGGGACCGAGCAGGTCGGAAGCAAAATCGCTGAAAGATTTGTATTCGAGGTTGGAGAGCAGCAATTCACCCATTGCACGCATCACAAAAAAGAGCATAAAACCGATGATCATATAAACGAAAATGATCGACGGCCCGGCAAGACTGATGGTTTTGCCTGAGCCCATAAACAGCCCGGTACCGATGGCACCCCCGATGGCGATAAGCTGAATATGACGGTTTGTGAGATTGCGCCGTAGCGACTGTTCAGACGTCGCCTCTTCTGTCGCGGCGACTTTGACCTGATCTACCATGTAATTTTCCTGTTTATGCCTGTCTGTGTTGTTAAGGCTCTTCTGGCCTTTAAAAACGTCAAATAAATGACGGTCCCTTTGTAAGGGTTTATCGATATTAGGTAAGAATCGGCGGGATGAATACTATGATTTAGATATTATGTTAATAATATGTTGGAAGTGAGTGTCATATCACTCATACAGCGCGAAACAGCTCACAAAAATACACGCAACAGTTTCGTTTGCAAGATAAAATATTGATTCCGTCGTAACTATAGGTTTTAACACTATTTTCCTCTCCCCGGACGGAGAGAGGAAATAAGAAAAGCCGATTACAGGATTTCCAGCAGCTCGACTTCAAACACCAGGGTGCTGAATGGTGGGATGGACGCGCCAGCGCCACGCTCACCGTACGCCAGGTTGTGTGGGATAGTCAGTTCCCATTTGGAGCCGACTGGCATCAGGGTCAGAGCCTCAATCCAGCCTGCGATAACGCCGTTAACCGGGAATTCAGCCGGTTCGCCGCGTGCAACAGAGCTGTCGAACACGGTACCGTCGATCAGCTTACCGGTGTAGTGCACGCGAACGTGGTCAGTGCGTGCCGGGATAGCGCCGTCGCCCTGGTTGATCACGCGGAACTGCAGGCCAGACTCGGTGCTGTTCACGCCTTCACGCTCACGGTTCTCTTCCAGATATTTCACGCCTTCTGCCGCCATCTCTTCGAAGCGCGCGCGACGCACAGCGTCCGCACGTTCGTGGATTTCACGCAGCGCACGGTGCACAACATCAACCGGAACGGCTGGCTGTTTGCCTTCCAGCGCGTCAGCGATACCCGCCACCAGCGCTTCTGGTAACAGACCTTCCAGGCCGGATTCGCTCAGTTGCTGTCCTACCTGCAAGCCGATACCGTAACTTGCCTGCGCTTCGATAGTGTCAAAAGTCGGGGTGGTCATGGGTTTTCCTTCCATCACATTTAAAGTAGCGGGCAGCATAGCAGCCATGCCCTTATGGGTAAAACTTTGTCTGAAGTTAAGGTGACAAACTGCGACGAAACAGAAACAATAGAGGTAACCAGGATTAATCCCGAATGGATGTCACGGATGTCGGGTTTGCTACGCCGTTCAGGCAGTTAGCGAACTATACTTCGGAGCACAGGATAAAAAAGACGCGGAGCAGGAGGAGAGCCATGCCCGGGCGATTTGAACTGAAACCTACCCTGGCGAAAATCTGGCATGCGCCGGACAATTTTCGCATTATGGACCCGCTACCTCCTCTGCATCGCAGAGGGATTATCATAGGCGCGCTGCTGGTGATCGTCGGTTTCCTGCTCCCTTCTGGCGGCGATAATGTCGACACCGCACCGGTTACCCGCAATGCGCAACTGGATCTTCAGTCGCAAACGCGCCCGCAGCCTGACACGCAACCCATGCAGACACAGCTTGTGACGCCGTCTAACGATCCGGGACAGGTTGCACCGGTTGAGCCAGAGCCTATTCAGGAAGAACAGCCGCAGGAGCAGGCCGCAGCCCCATCTGAACCCCAGACGCAGCAGCCAACCGGCATTGAGCAGCAATGGCGTTCCTACCGCGTGGAGGCGGGCAAAACGCTTGCTCAGCTGTTCCGCGACCATAACCTGCCGCCAACCGATGTCTATGCGATGGCTCAGGTAGAAGGTGCGGGTAAGCCGCTCAGTAACCTGCAGAACGGCCAGATGGTGCAGATCCGCCAGAATGCCAGCGGCGTGGTCACCGGGCTAACGATTGATACGGGTAATGGCCAACAGGTGCTGTTTACCCGCCAGCCAGACGGCAGTTTTATCAGAGCACGGTAATGGCGTAGGCCGGGTAAGGCGAAGCCGCCACCCGGCACTTTTGTTCTCAGGCACTCCGTTTATTCACCCACCAGATCCCCGAGCAGACCAGCACCAGCGCAATCGCGTATTTAATCTCAAGGATGTTTTCGCCAAGGAAAATAGCGGACAGTACCGTCCCGGCGACGGGAATCACAAAGTTGAACGGGGCAATCATACTGACGCGGTTCACTTTCAGTAGCGCGCTCCACAGGGCGAAGGCGACGGATGAGAGCAACGTCAGATACCCTAATACCGCCACCGCGGTAAGGCTATGCACCTCCAGCGTCCCGCCCGTTGCATATCCCCCTGCCACCAGCGCAAGACCACCAATGCCCAGCTGCCAGCCGGTCATCACCGTGGGATCAACCGTCTGGGAAATCCGTTTGCCGTAAAGCGTGGCGGCGGAGAGGATGAACGCCGCCAGCACCACAAACCCGTCACCATTCCAGACAAAGCGGAAATCACGAATACCACTGTGGAAATTCACCAGCATCACCCCGGCAAACCCCAGAATACAGCCCAGCGTTTTGTTATAGCTGAGCTTGTCGTTGTGGTAGATAAAATGCGCCAGCAGTACGCTGAAGAAGGTGCCGGTGGCGTTCATGATCGAGCCATTAACGCCCGTGGTGTATGCCAGCCCGATATAAAAGAAGGTGTACTGAATGGTGGTCTGCGTCAGTCCCAGGATCGTAAGCTGGCCAAACTGCGTGGGCGTGAGCCTGGCGATGGGTTTACGCTGTGCCAGCGCAAACAGCAGCAGCAGTGCTCCGGCAAACAGAAAACGGTATCCGGCAAAGACGACTTTTGACGGGATATCATCGGTTGCGATCTGAAAGAGTTCATAGCCACTTTTAATGGCCGGGTAAGAGCTACCCCAGAGCAGACAGCAGAGTGTGGCGCAGGCGTAGGCCACATTGCGACGGGCAAAGACAGGCGTAGACAGAGCGGTTTCCATGGCAAATCTCAAAGATAAAATTGCGTTTCATTTTATTATCAGAGAATGCGTCAGGAATCGCGACCATACAAGCTAAAAGAGAGGTTCGTCAGGCTTTAAAAAGCAAAACGCCGGCACAAGGCCGGCGCTTCGACGCGAGCAGAGTAAAAAATTACTCAGCTACAACGTTAACAACCAGTTTAGCGAACACTTCGCTGTGAACCTGGAAGTCAACTTCGTGCTCACCAGTGGTACGCAGAACGCCGTTCGGCAGACGAACTTCGCTCTTAGCCACTTTAACGCCTGCTGCAGAAACTGCATCAGCGATATCGCGGGTACCGATGGAACCGAACAGTTTACCTTCGTCGCCAGCTTTGGAAGCGATGGTAACAGTGCCCAGTGCGTTGATTGCTTCAGCGCGAGCGTTAGCAGCCGCCAGAACGTCAGCCAGTTTGGCTTCCAGTTCAGCACGACGTGCTTCGAAAAACTCTACGTTTTTCTTGGTAGCAGGAACAGCTTTGCCCTGTGGAACCAGGAAGTTACGAGCGTAGCCCGCTTTAACGTTTACCTGATCACCCAGGCTGCCCAGGTTTGCTACTTTATCAAGCAGAATAACTTGCATTACCTTATCCTCTTAAAGTCGTATTAATGGACCGTGCCCGATTACTGATGACGATCAGTGTACGGCAGCAGAGACAGGTAGCGAGCGCGTTTGATAGCGCGAGCCAGCTGACGCTGGTATTTTGCACGAGTACCGGTGATACGGCTTGGGACAATCTTACCGCTTTCGGTGATGTAGTTTTTCAGCGTTGCGATATCTTTATAGTCGATCTCTTGAACGCCTTCCGCGGTGAAACGGCAGAACTTGCGACGACGGAAATAACGTGCCATATGGCTAGTCTCCAGAATCTATCAAATCAATCTGCTCGGCATGCAGAACCATTTTGCTCAGACCGTTCTTTGCCTTGTGGCAAGAGATGAACCCCTGAACGATTACTGCACTACCGACCGTTAAACTGTGAGTAATGGCCTGGTTTTCGTGTCCGCTAATGATAACGGGCATTTGGCACCACGCCTGCCGGTGAAACCCGGCTTCCTCTTGCACAGAACGATGCTCAAGCACGAACTGGCAATGCGGAATTCCTGATGGACTGACCTTTCGAAGGGGAGCCCTGCATACGATGCCGGACAACGCCAGACGGTTGGTCATCAGAAATTACTCTTCAGAATCCCCAGCATCAGAATCATCTGCGGTTTCGTTTGCGAAATCATCGCGACGCTCACGGCGCTCGTCTTTCGCTTTAACCATCGGAGATGCTTCGGTAACTGCGTGTTTGGTACGCATAACCATGCTGCGGATAACGGCATCGTTGAAGCGGAAGGTAGTTTCCAGCTCATCGATCACTTCCTGCGGAGCTTCAACGTTCATCAGAACGTAGTGTGCTTTGTGCAGTTTGTTGATCGGGTAAGCCAGCTGACGGCGGCCCCAGTCTTCCAGACGGTGGATCGTACCTTCTGCACCAGTGATGGCAGCAGAGTAACGCTCGATCATACCCGGAACCTGTTCGCTCTGGTCAGGATGGACCATAAAAACGATTTCGTAATGACGCATCGAATTGCTCCTTACGGATTATTCAGCCTCCTGTCTGGGTCAGCCGAGGCCCGGGGAGGCAAGGAACGTGTTAAAGGTCGGCTGAAAAATTGACGCGTCATAATACTTGCGCCCCCCAGGAAACTCAAGCTGATTGCACAAATAATTCGCACAAACCGCAAAGCTGGTCTAAGTGGGTGATTTAAAATTAACCACATCAGGAAGCGTTGTTTTTTTGAACAACTGCATCAGAAATGGTCACGCATCCTCGCCGGATAAGTGATTACACTTTAATCAGAGACCATATAAATACCGGAGGGGAGCAAACAACCGTCTCACAGCACGCAGTCGTGGAGCGCATATCATGAAAAAAATCGCAATTGCCGTAATGGCTGCGCTTTTGCTCAGTGCAAACGCGATGGCAGCCATCAAGATAGACAGCCGACAGGCCAGAAACATGGATGATGTGCAGAGCTTAGGCGTTATTTACATCAATCACCATTTCGCCACAGAGAGCGAAGCAGATCAGGCGCTTAATAAAGAAACCGATGCTCAGGGGGCAAATTACTACCACGTTATTCTGATGCGTGAGCCCGGCAGCAACGGCAACATGCACGCCAGTGCAGATATTTACCGATAACGCTTTGACGCTAGCACCAGGAAAGCCAACAAAAAGAATATAGCCATCGTTTTACTTGCCCCCTGCCCGGGGGCTTTTTTTTATGAATGGCTCTGAAATACCACCGGTTACAACTGTTTTCGGTATTCCAGAGCACTTATTCACTTCTGCCCGTAATAGGCGTTTGGACCGTGCTTGCGCATGAAATGCTTGTTCATCAGGTAATCATCAATGCCCTGAAGCTGTGGGTTGATGCCGCGAGCAATCCACGCCATGCGTGCCACCTCCTCCATGACTACCGCGTTATGGACAGCGTCATGCGCATCTTTTCCCCAGGCGAACGGACCGTGCTGATAGACCACAATGCCCGGCGTATGCAGCGGTTCGCTCTCACCCAGCGTTTCGATAATGACGTTGCCGGTGTTGAGCTCGTACTCGCCTTCCACTTCTGTCTGCGTGAGTGCCCGCGTGCACGGAATGTCACCAAAGAAGTAGTCCGCATGCGTGGTTCCCAGAGCCGGAATGGCCCGCCCCGCCTGTGCCCAGGCTGTGGCATGCGTAGAGTGCGTATGCACTACGCCGCCCAGAGAATGGTAACGCCGGTAGAGCGCCAGATGGGTGGCTGTATCTGAAGAAGGGCGCCATTTGCCGTCGACAACGTTACCCTCAAGATCAACCACCACCATATCGTCAGGGCTCATAGCGTCATATGCCACGCCGCTAGGCTTAATCACCACAAGCCCTTGCTCACGGTCGATGGCGCTGACGTTTCCCCAGGTGAAGGTCACCAGCCCATAGCGCGGGAGATCCATATTAGCGTCAAAGACCTGCTGCTTAAGCTTAAGCATATTCAGCCTCCAGTAAGCCGGCCCGTGCCATACGTTCCCGTACCCAGTCGCGAGCGTTAGCCACTTCACCTGCCGGGTCATCTGACGTTTCGCTCCACATCTCAATCAGGTAAGGTCCGCAATACCCCGCCTGTTTGAGCGTCTGGAAGCACCGTTCGAAATCCACCACCCCGGTGCCGAACGGAACGTTTTTGAATACCCCAGGACGTGTATCTTTGACATGAACCGCGACGATATGGCCCATCCCCGCCAGCAGTTCCATTTGTACGTCGTTATCCCACGCAGACAGGTTGCCGATATCAGGATAGAGCTGGAACCACGGATTGTTCAGGTAATGCGCGTAGCCCAGCGCCTTGCTGATCGAGTTCATTAACGGATAGTCCATGATCTCCATCGCCAGCGTCACCTGCGCGCGGCTAGCCATTTCAACGCTCTCTTTCAGGCCATCACGAAAACGACGACGCGTTTCGTCATTGGCTTCCTGATAGTAAACGTCATACCCGGCAAGCTGTATCACGCGAATACCGACATCCTGCGCAAAACGAATGGCTTTACGCATGATCTCCAGCCCCTGCGCGCGCACCGTATCATCTTCACTGCCAAGCGGAAAACGACGGTGGGCACTGAGGCACATGGACGGCACGCGTACGCCCGTTTCGGCGACCGCACTCACCAGCGCCAGACGCTGTTCCTGGCTCCAGTCGAGGCGAGAAAGACGTTCATCGGTCTCATCCACGGACATTTCGACAAAATCGAAGCCCAACTGTTTCGCCAGTTTCAGCCGCTCCAGCCAGCACTCCCCCGCGGGGAGTGCCTTTTCATAAATGCCAAGCGGGACCTGTTTAGACAACATACCCGCTCCTTAGCCCCAAAGCTGAGCGATTGAACGTTTGAACTGACGTGCCGCTTCCACCGGAGACGCGGCATCACGAATGCTGCGACCCGCGATAAAGACATGAATAGGGATACCTTTAAACAGCGGCAGATCTTCCAGCGCCAGGCCACCGGTAACGGTCACTTTAAAGCCCATGTCAGCAAGACGTTTAATGGCGCTGATATCCGCGTCTCCCCACGCTACGCCTGCGGCCTGCGCATCACGGCTGCGGTGATAAACGACCTGCTGAATGCCAGCATCGCGCCACGCCTGGGCCTGTTCCCAGGTCCAGAAACCGGTCAGTTCAATCTGCACATCGCCGTTGAACTCTTTCGCCACATCCAGCGCGCCTTTCGCGGTGTTGATATCTGCACAGCAGATCACAGTGACCCAGTCGGCATTGGCTTCAAAACACATGCGGGAGAGAATTTTGCCTGCATCGGCAATCTTGGCATCGGCCAGCACGATTTTATGCGGGTAGAGCGCTTTCAGATCGCGAACGGCGCGCACGCCTTCGCCTACGCACAGAATGGTGCCAACTTCGATAATATCCACCTCTTCCGCAATCAAGCGGGTGGTTTCATACGCATCGGACAGAGTCTGGTTATCCAGCGCGACCTGCAACATTGGTAATGACATTTTCAATTCCTTCTTAAACTGCCGCCGCTGTGGCGTTATCAATTAAATCCAGCACTTCCTGCTCGGTGCGGCAGGCGCGTAAACGATCAAAATTCGCTTCGTCATCAAACAGGTTAACGATCTGCATGATGCCAACCTCCTGATGGGTATTGGCATCGACGGCCGCCATGGTGATCAGGATGTCGACCGGGTCGTTATCTTCATGGTTAAACACCAAAGGCGTTTTCAGCGTTACCAGCGCGAAGCCGGTTTTCTTCACGCCCTCTTCCGGGCGACCGTGTGGCATTGCAAGGCCTGGCGCGATGACAAAATAAGGACCATGCTGCGCCACACCATCAAGAATGGCCTGGTAATACCGCGGCTCGACAACGTCAGCCTTAACCAGCAGGTCCACGCTCAGCTTGACCGCCTCCTGCCAGGTGCTGGCCTCAGCCTGTAAAAGGATGGAGTTATTCTCTGCCAGCGAATCACGTAGTTTCATGTGGCGTCCTTACTTCACGTCTTGTGGGAAATGCGCTTTGATCACTTCCAGCAGTTTTGGGCCGAAATCCGCAGGGGAGAGCATGTTGCGTACCCCCACGACATACTTGTTGCCAGAAACGCTAATTTCACCGGCGATATGGGTAGACGCGATGATGATATCGGCGCCGTTCAGTTCACTTTTGTATTCACCCACCGCGCAGCTGTTCACCGTGTGGTCAATGTTTGACTGGGTTAAAAACTGGTCCACTTTCATCTTCATGATCATGGAGCTACCTTGCCCATTGCCACACACAGCCAGGATACGTACGGTCATAATCGAAACTCCTTAGTGAGCAGAAACTTCTGCTGTTTGTTTTTCCGCATCTTCTTCAGCTCGCAGAGAACGGCCAGCGAAGAACATATAAGCCAGAGCAATCAGGATGATGACGGCCATAAAGACCAGCCCGACGGACGCAAAGCCCTGCATCATTGGCGGTGCCAGGATTGACCAGTCCGCCATGCCCATCCAGGCACTCATACCGGTGAGCTTGACCGCCCACACGCAACCGAAGATCTCCACCATGCCCATCACCAGACAGATCTTGAGCGCCGCGCGCCAGCCACCAAAGTGGTTAGCAAAGACGCCAATGGTGGCGTTGGAGAAGAACATTGGGATAAAGCCAGGAATAATCAGAATGGATGAGCCGCAGCCGACCAGAATGCCTACCGCAATCAACTGGCCGATGGTGCCCCACATGAAGCCCCAGACCACCGCGTTTGGCGCAAAGCTGTAGATAGCCGCACAGTCAATGGCCAGCACCGCACCAGGAATCAGGCGTTGGGAGATCCCATTAAAGGCTTCAGACAGTTCGGCAACAAACATACGGACGCCCTGGGTAATGATGAAAATGGCTACCGCGAAGGAGAAACCGGTCTGCAGGATATAAACCGTCCAGTGCGTTTTCCCCGCCATCGCCTGCACCACATCAATCCCGAAAGAGAGCAGAATGGCGCCGAAGAAGATAGTCATCACAATGGCGGTTGAAACGATGTTGTCGTGGAAGATATTCAGCCAGCCCGGCAGCTTGAGATCTTCTACGCTGTCCTCTTTTTTACCCAGGTACGGTGCGACCTTGTAAGCGAGCCAGGCGGCGAATTGCTGCTGATGGCCGATGGAGAAACCGCAGCCGTCGGTGACCTCCTGCGTCGGCTTGTACATCATGTTGGAGGTGATACCCCAGTAGAGCGATACCAGCACGGCGGTGCAGATAATCGTGGTCCACATGGGGTAGCCGAAGATATAGAGAGACACCGCAATCAGCCCGGCCTGCTGGAACATAATGTGGCCAGTCAGCATGATGGTGCGTATGCCGGTAATGCGGCGCAGCAGAACGTAAATGATGTTCAACGCCAGCGCGAGCAGTACCGCGTACCCCACCCAACTGTAGGCATCTCCCATGCGGTCAATGGTGGCCATCATCGACGCGTAGGTGTCAGAGATGGCGCCGTTGATGCCATACACCTCCGACATCTTCGCAACCACAGGCTTAAAGGTGCTGGTCAGAATGCCTGAACCCGCCTGCAACAGCATGAAACCGATGATGGTTTTGATTGTGCCTTTGATGATGACGCTGACGCTTTTGCGCAGAAGGATGTAGCCCAGGCACGTCACGATACCCAGCAAAAGCGGGGCGTTAGTCATTACCTGATTAAAGAACACGGTAAAGACGTTGTAGAGGATCTCCATAACTCTCTCCAGAAATGAGAACACGAGGGGTAATCCCTGTTCGGTTGGTGCCATCACTCTATTAATCACAAATAATCACCACAAGATTGCATTTGATTATTTGTGACGTATCACGCAAATTATTTCCATGGTGTTAGTAATGATTTTCACTACCGATTCCCACGCATAAATTATTTCTTATAATTCATACAATTAATCATTGATAGCGGATATTCTAACAACGT
The DNA here is from genome assembly GCF_000710795.1 of Enterobacter sp. T1-1. Classification (NCBI taxonomy): domain Bacteria; kingdom Pseudomonadati; phylum Pseudomonadota; class Gammaproteobacteria; order Enterobacterales; family Enterobacteriaceae; genus Enterobacter; species Enterobacter sp. T1-1. Next base: position 61,936 of record NZ_JALW01000015.1, read on the forward strand.
AGAAATGGATTATCTGTGACATGGCGAAGATAAATTCCCTCAATTTACTCGTTGCAAACCGATTCAAAGAGTGCCAGCATTAATCATAACAAATCACCAAATGATTACTTTTGATTAAACCAGGAGTCAAAACGATGAGTAAAGTGAACACCATCACCCGTGAATCATGGATTCTGAGCACCTTCCCGGAATGGGGCAGCTGGCTGAATGAAGAGATTGAGCAGGAACAGGTTGCTCCTGGTACGTTTGCAATGTGGTGGCTGGGTTGCACCGGCATCTGGTTGAAATCCGAGGGTGGCGCCAATATTTGCGTTGATTTCTGGTGCGGTACCGGCAAACAGAGCCACGGCAATCCGCTGATGAAAAAAGGTCATCAGATGCAGCGCATGGCAGGTGTCGAAAAATTGCAGCCGAACCTGCGTACCACGCCGTTTGTTCTTGATCCTTTTGCCATTCGCCAGATCGACGCCGTCCTTTCCACCCACGATCATAACGATCACATCGATGTAAACGTGGCGGCAGCGGTGATGCAAAACTGCGCGGACGACGTGCCGTTTATCGGACCGCAGACCTGCGTGGATCTCTGGATTGGCTGGGGCGTGCCGAAAGAGCGCTGCATCGTCATGAAGCCAGGCGACGTGGTGAAAATTAAAGACATTGAAATCCATGCGCTGGACGCCTTTGACCGCACCGCGCTGATCACCCTGCCTGCTGACCAGAAAGCCGCAGGCGTCCTGCCAGACGGCATGGATGAGCGAGCAGTGAACTATCTGTTTAAAACCCCTGGCGGTTCCCTGTACCACAGCGGTGATTCTCACTACTCCAACTACTATGCGAAGCATGGTAACGAGCATCAGATTGACGTGGCGCTGGGCTCCTACGGCGAGAACCCACGCGGCATCACCGACAAAATGACTAGCGCCGATATGCTGCGCATGGCGGAAGCACTGAACACCAAAGTAGTGATTCCTTTCCACCACGATATCTGGTCAAACTTCCAGGCCGATCCGCAGGAAATCCGCGTATTGTGGGAGATGAAAAAAGACCGTCTGAAGTATGGCTTCAAGCCATTTATCTGGCAGGTAGGCGGCAAGTTCACCTGGCCGCTGGACAAAGACAATCTCGAGTATCACTACCCACGCGGTTTCGATGATTGCTTCACCATTGAGCCAGACCTGCCGTTCAAGTCATTCCTCTGATTGTGAAACCCCATCGCCAGACCTTGCGTCTGGCGATTTCATATTTATTTTAGTAATTTCACGCTATTTCAAATATCATCTTTTCAAATCAATTCTTATCGGAATAGCTCATGACGGAAGCGCAACGGCATCAAATATTACTGGAACTCCTGGCGCAAACAGGGTTTATCACCGTCGAGAAAGTGATCGAACGTTTAGGGATTTCACCCGCGACGGCACGACGCGATATCAACAAGCTGGATGAGAGCGGTAAGCTGAAAAAAGTCCGTAACGGCGCGGAAGCCATCAGCCAGCAGCGCCCCCGCTGGACGCCGATGAACATCCATCAGGCGCAAAACCACGATGAAAAAGTGCGCATTGCCAGAGCCGCATCACAGCTGGTCAACCCGGGTGAGAGCGTGGTGATCAACTGCGGCTCCACGGCATTTCTGCTGGGCCGCGAGATGTGCGGTAAACCGGTGCAAATCATCACCAACTATCTGCCGCTGGCTAACTATCTTATCGATCAGGAACATGAAAGCGTGGTGATCATGGGCGGCCAGTATAATAAGAGCCAGTCCATTACCCTTAGTCCCCAGGATAGCGAAAACAGCCTCTATGCCGGACACTGGATGTTTACCAGCGGCAAAGGCCTGACCGCGGACGGGCTCTACAAAACCGACATGTTAACCGCGATGGCAGAGCAAAATATGCTTAACGTCGTGGGCAAGCTCGTCGTACTGGTCGACAGCAGTAAAGTCGGCGAGCGAGCTGGTATGTTGTTCAGCCGCGCCGAACAGATTGACATGGTGATCACCGGCAAACATGCCAATCCAGAGATCCTGCAGAAGCTGGAAGATCAGGGCGTCAAAATTCTGCGCGTTTAAAGATGCTGGCGGAAAAAGTCCACCGTCGCGTCCAGCGCCGCTGGCGTGATACGGTGGCGAACCCCCGCTTCCCACAGGCAGGTCAGGTTGTCGTCCAGCCCTTCGCGCTGTAGTGCCTGCTGGAGACGGAAGGTTTCGCCAGGGGGCACCACATCATCCGCGTCACCATGCCACAACAGCAACGGGCGATCGGCCAGACGCGGTAACGCCCGGGTCACTTCCCATTCGGCCAGCAACGCATCAATCTCCGTCGCGTCTTGCGGTGGAAACAGCGTTTTTGACAATGACGTAAAATAGCCCGAGCCCATCAGGCACGCCACGGAGGTCACCTCAGGGTGACGAGCCATGATCCCGAGCGCCGTCATTCCCCCCATCGATGCGCCGGCCACCGCCAGCCGTTGATCCGCCACCAGCCCCGCCTGGTAAAGCGCATCGCGCAGCCCGGCAAATTCGCTCAGGCTACCGTGCAAAATCTGCCAGAACTGCCCCAGTCGCACCTGTTCATCACCGGTAAAACGTGCACCGTGATCGGGCGCATCCGGCATCACTACCCGAAAACCGGCCTGCGCCAGCGCCACCGCAAAGTAGCTGTACACCAGCTTCGATGAAGTAAAGCCATGATAAAAAACCACAACAGGCAGCGGGTGTGCACTTTTTCCCGCAGGGATAGCGTGTAATATTTCATGATTGCCGAGGCGGCGAGTTTCAATTTCAATCATTGTCGACCCTGTGCTGATGAATGATTCATAATGTTGAGAACTGGATTACGCTTTCACGATATTTTCATTCGAAATATACGTACCAGATAACACTTCGGGAACATTCCCCCAAAACTAAATTCGCAGACAACTACACTATGGCTATCAGGAAACGAGATATGGTTATGCGCAGGTTTGCTACTTTATTGTTGCTGGTTCTGCTCAGTGGCTGTAGTGCACTACAGGGGACACCGCAACCCGCTCCCCCGGTCGCCGACCATCCGCAGGAGATTCGTCGTAATCAGACGGAAGGATTACAACGAATGGGTACCGTCTCCGCGCTGGTTCGCGGCTCCCCGGATGACGCAGAGGAGTCAATAAAGGCGCAAGCTGCCGCCGCCAAAGCAGATTATTACGTCATCATTATGATCGATGAAACCATCATTACGGGACAATGGTATTCACAGGCTATTTTGTACCGTAAATAACGATCTTCATTTGAACGACATTTACACTGCTTTGCGTCCATAGACATTTTCCTGTCCACAATAAACTCCATGCCCGCGACAAGGGAAGTGAGTTTATTTGCGAAGGAGTGCCCGGCGGATACCGGAGAAATGTGAAATGGAGCTGACAATGAAACGAACTCTTGCTTTGACCTCTCTGTTGCTCTCAGTAGGCCTTGTGAGCACGACTGCACAGTCAGCAGAATTCGCCAGTGCTGATTGCGTCACTGGCCTTAATGAAATTGGCCAGATCTCCGTCAATAACATTTCGGGGAGCCCGCAAGATGTTGAACGTGTCGTGGCACTAAAAGCCGATGAACAGGGCGCTTCCTGGTATCGAATTATTCAGATGCAGGAAGATAATCGCAGCGATCATTGGCGCGTACAGGCTATTCTCTACGTCTAATCACCTCCGATAAAAGCCACTTATTTTTAGTGGCTTTTCGTTTTTGCAAATTTTTTATCTTCTTTCAACCCCATTAAAAACAATTTGATAACATTTTGTTACATTATTTAAGTAAATGTTAGCTCTGTCCTGCCGTTGAAAAGCCATACCTTTTCAATAATGAGCAATTTATGATCACCTTTTTTCGCCGTGCGGGTCTGGGCGCAAAGCTATCGCTTCTTACCGGCGTGAGTGTCGCCACGCTGTTTCTGCTTTTCACTTTTCTGCTCAGCCATAAAGCCAGCCAGCAGCTTGAAGCCCTTGCGGTAGAAGACCTGCATAACCAGTCCACCGGTATGGTTGATATGGTACAGATGTTTAACACCAGTCTGAGCGAAGAGGTCGAGAGCTATACCCGGCTGTTCACCACCTTTTTACCGCAGCCTTTGAGCGTCGACAGCAGTCAACTCCAGACCATTAACGGGCTTAGCGTTCCCCTTCTGAAAGGGGGTGAAACGGGCCTGCATGAAAACAATGCACTTTCTGACGACTTCCTGACGCGTACAGGGGCAATCTCGACCCTGTTTGTGCGTAGCGGTAATGACTTTGTCCGTGTCGCCACCTCCCTGCGCAAAGAGAACGGCGATCGGGCAATGGGTACCGTTCTGGACACAGCCAGCCCGGCCTATGCGGCCGTCACTAAAGGCGAGGTCTATCGAGGTCTGGCGTTGCTGTTCGGCAAGCGCTATATCACACAGTATCAGCCGTTCAAAAACGCAGAAGGCCAGGTCATTGGGATCATTTTTGTTGGTGTGGATATCACCCACTCCTGGAACGTGATGCGCGAAAAAATCCTCAATCGTCGTTTAGGTGACAGCGGACACTTCTTCGTGCTGGATCGCAGCAACGGTAAAACGCGCGGACAGTTCCTTTTCCACTCGAACCGGGAAGGCCAGCTTCCTGAGTGGGACAGCGCCACCCAGCAGCAGTTGCTGAGCAATACCCCGGGCACGCTGGAACGCACAAGTGAGGATGGTCGCATACTGAAAATGGCCTACACGCCGCTGCCAGGCTGGAACTGGACCATAGTGGGGGAAGTGGATAAATCGGTGCTGCTCTCAAGCGTCACCACGATGCGGGATCGCTTCCTGCTGGCAGGCGTGGCGCTGTCAGTCCTGTTTGCCGCGCTGTTTGTCATCATCATTCGTCGCATGCTGACGCGTCCGCTGCGTAACGTCATTCACCTTGCCCGACAATATGCGGCAGGCGATCTGCGTGCCACCCTGTCCGTTACCCGCCAGGATGAGGTTGGCCAGCTTATCGACGCCATCAACGGGATCGGCGGCGGTCTGCAAAAGATTGTCCTGCAGGTACGCGAGGCCGCAGGCGAGATCCATCTGGGCACTAACGCCCTGGCCTCTGATACCGGTGAGATCTCAGAGCAGATCAACAAACAGGCCAGCAGCGTTGAAGAGACCTCCGCGAGTATGGAACAACTCGCCGCAACCGTGCAGCAAAACGCGGCCAATATGGAACAGACGCAGCAGCTGGTGGGGGAAACCTCACGCGCGGTGCATCAGGGGGGCGAGACGGTGACGAACGCAGTCTCCACCATGGACGATATTCGCGACGCCTCAAAGCGCATCGAGGACATCACGCGCGTGATTGAGTCGATTGCTTTCCAGACTAACATTCTGGCGCTTAATGCTGCGGTTGAAGCAGCACGCGCCGGCGAACACGGAAAAGGGTTTGCTGTGGTCGCGCAGGAAGTGCGCGCCCTGGCGGCACGCAGCGCTAATGCGGTGAAAGAGATTGAGCAGTTGATTGGCGACACGCTGAACAAGGTGAGTGAAGGCCATGCGCTCTCAGAGCAGACGCGTCTGGCGATGGATGCCATCATCGCGCACATCGATAACATCAACCAACTGGTGACCGAGATTAACCATGCATCCCGCGAACAGTCGGCGGGGATCCGTCAGGTAAATCTGGCCATGACCCATATTGGTGAAGCCTCCCACATCAACGCCGATCGCGTCTCGCGCAGCGAGCAAACCGCACAATCACTGCGCGAGAAAGGGTCGCACCTCACTCAACTGGTGAGCCTGTTCCAGCTTAAAAACTAGCCTACCCTGCCCGTGGCGCGTAGCAGAAGATCGCTTTGAACCTGCTCTGTCATCAGCGTGCCGCCACGGGTATCCAGCATCATGCGGCACCACGCCTGCGCGACGGGCGGAGAGGCGTGCCGCAGCATCTGGCTTCCGGCGCCCAGCAGGAATAGCTGATGCGCAATCTCCCGCCCCTGCGCCTCCTGCGGTTTACGCAGTTTTTGCTGCAGCTGCCGCCAGCTACGATCGAAGTGTCTGTCCTGACCTTTCACCTGCGCAAAATCCTCTGCCAGCAGATCGAACATACCCGGCTGCTTCGCCAGAACGCGCAGAACATCCAGACACATGATGTTCCCTGAGCCTTCCCAGATGCTGTTCACCGGCATCTCGCGATACAGCCGGGGGAGTTCACTCTCCTCGCAGTACCCGATGCCGCCCAACACCTCCATCGCCTCTGCCACAAACGGGATACCCGCTTTGCAGACGCTGAATTTCGCGGCTGGCGTGAAAAGCCGCGCCCAGGCCGCCTCCTGCGGATCGGCGCGTTTATCCCACGCCCGGGCAAGGCGAAACAGCAGCGCCGTTTGCCCCTCCAGCACCAGCGCCATGCGGCTCAGGACGTCGCGCATCAGCGGCTGATCGATGAGGTTTTTCCCGAACGTCTGCCGCTGATGGGCGTGGTACAGCGCCACGGATAATGCCCGACGCATCAACCCATGGCTGCCCAGAGCGCAGTCAAAACGCGTTAACCCGCCCATGCGAAGGATCTGTCGTACCCCTTCCCCCTCTTCCCCTAACAGCCAGCCGGACGCATCCAGAAACTCCGCTTCACTGCTGGCGTTAGAGCGGTTGCCGAGCTTGTCTTTCAGCCGCTCCAGGCGCACGGCGTTGCGCTGCCCGTCAGGCAAAAAGCGAGGAACAAAAAAGCAGGACAACCCGCCTTTCGCCTGCGCCAGCACCAGATGCGCATCGCTTTGTGGCACAGAGAAAAACCACTTATGACCCACCAGCCGGTAGCTGCCGTCGCTGCACTTTTCCGCTTTAGTGGTGTTGCTGAGCACGTCCGAGCCGCCCTGTTTTTCCGTCATCCCCATGCCGATCAGCAGGCCGCGCTTTTGGGCTCCTGGGGCAAGGTGAGGATCATAACGATCGCTCAGTAGCGGCGTGAGCCAGTTCTGGAAAGGTTCAGGGAGCGCCTGTTGCAGCAGCGGCGTGGCGGCAAACGTCATGGTCACGGGGCACAGCGTTCCGGCCTCAACCTGAGCATGCAACACGAAGCGCGCGGCGCGAGCGACAAAGGAGCCTTTACGCGCCTCCTCTTCCCACGCCAGGTTATGCACCCGGTTAGCGCACAGCCCCTGCATCAGAAGATGCCAGGCGGGGTGAAAACGGACATCATCCAGCCGCTCACCGGTGGGGTCATAGCGGAGTAACTCCGGCGGATTGACGTTCGCCAGCCTGCCAAGCTCCAGCGACTCCGCCGTACCTAACTGCTGGCCTATACTGGCCAGCAACTCGCTATCCCACTCCGCGCCTTCGCGGGCCACCGCGTCACGCAGGGCACAATCAGAGAGAAAAAGGTTGCTGTTCGAAAGCGGTGCGGGTTGGTTAAAAACGGTATGTGTTTGCCAGTGCATGCTGTCTCCCTCCTTCAGTGGCAATGAAGATAAGTATGGACAGACCCTGTGCACGCTGCATGGGAGTAAGGTCACACGGTAGCGATCCCGCTGATATCATTCGTGAAATAGCTCACAGAACATAAGAATAAACTATTTCATCACTTCACTTTTATTGAATAATTTATTCTTACCCCTTTCAGTGAGGAAAGTTATGCAACCGAATGCGCATAAGCGTGCGTTAATTGCAGGCTCCATTGGTAATTTCATCGAGTGGTATGAGTTTGCGGTCTACGGCTTTCTGGCCACCGTGATTGCGAAAAACTTCTTCCAGCTTGAAGGCGAGTCGGGGCTGACCAGCCTGATCCTCACCTACGCCTCGTTTGCCATCGCTTTCTTTTTCCGCCCACTGGGGGCGGTGGTGTTTGGCCGCATCGGCGACCGGATTGGCCGCAAACCGACGCTGATTATTGTGCTGGTGCTGATGACGCTCGCCACCGCCGCCATCGGTGTTGTGCCAGTCTATGCCAGCATAGGTATCGCTGCGCCGCTGATCGTTACGTTGCTGCGCATCCTGCAGGGATTGTTCGCGGGGGGTGAGTACGGTGGTGCGGTTTCCTTGATGACGGAATTTGCACCACGCGGTAAACGTGGTCTGTATGGCGCATGGCAATCATTCACGGTGGCGCTGGGGCTATTAGCGGGCGCGGGTATTGTCGCCTTGCTTTCTGCCTTACTGACGCCGGAAGCCCTGCATGACTGGGGCTGGCGTATCCCATTTTTCCTGGCCCTGCCTATGGGGGTGGTGGCGCTCTGGTTGCGGGTGAGTATGGAAGAGACGCCGAGCTTCGTGCAGCAGCAGGAAAAACCGCTGATCGCGCAGGCCAGTACCGTCGCCACAATTAAAGCGATCGTGATGGGAATTGGCCGGGTGATGGTCTGGTCGGCGGCGGGTTATACCTATCTGGTGATTATGCCGACCTATCTGCAATCGGCACTGCACACCGGATTTAACCAGGCACTGTTGATAGCCGTGATTTCGAACGTCGGCTTTGCACTCACCATTATTCCGTCGGGGATCCTGAGCGACAGGATTGGCCGCCGCACGGTGATGATTATCGCCACCGCGTTACTGCTGATCCTCGCCCTGCCGCTGCTGAAAATTCTGCAGGCGGAGTCCAGTACCCTCGCGGTAAAAGCGATCGTGGTATTGATAGCTGGCGGTCTGGTGGGCATGCTGGCAGGTCCAGGGCCGGCAATGCTCTCAGAGATGTTCCCGACGCGTGTACGCTATACCGGGCTTGGTCTGGCGTATTCCTTGTCGAATGCCATTTTCTCGGGGTGTGCGGGGCTTATTATTACCGGGTTGATTAAGGAGACGGGAAACCTCGACATTCCGGCATATTACGTCATAGCGACGGCGGTGGTGAGTATTGTGGCACTGATGACGCTCAGGAAGGATGACCATTTGCGGACGTTGGAGGAGTAAGGTTGTCACCGTCTGGTGCCCTCACCCACCGGGAGAGAGATAAAACACAAAAGGCCGTCCACAGGACGGCCTTGCTGTTTATTCGCCGCGCTGACGTACCGCCTCAAACAGGCAAATACCCGTTGCAACAGAAACGTTCAGGGACGACACGCTGCCCGCCATCGGGATGCTGATCAGCTCGTCGCAGTGCTCACGCGTCAGGCGACGCATGCCTTCACCTTCCGCACCCATTACCAGCGCCAGACGGCCGGTCATTTTGCTCTGATACAGAGTATGATCCGCTTCACCGGCGGTACCGACGATCCAGATATTCTCTTCCTGCAGCATACGCATGGTGCGCGCCAGGTTGGTGACGCGGATCAGCGGAACGTTTTCCGCTGCACCGCAGGCCACTTTCTTCGCCGTTGCGTTCAGTTGTGCAGAACGATCTTTCGGTACGATCACCGCGTGCACGCCCGCCGCATCGGCGCTGCGCAGGCACGCTCCGAGGTTGTGCGGATCGGTCACGCCATCAAGGATCAGGAAGAACGGGTTATCCAGTGCAGCGATCAAATCCGGCAGATCGTTTTCCTGATACTGACGGCCTGGCTTCACGCGGGCAATAATCCCCTGGTGAACCGCGCCTTCACTTTTCTCATCCAGGAACTGGCGGTTGGCCAGCTGGATCACCACGCCCTGCGCTTCCAGTGCGTGGATCAGCGGCATCAGACGTTTGTCTTCACGCCCTTTCAGAATGAACACTTCCTGAAAACGCTCCGGTGCGCGCTCCAGCAGGGCCTGCACCGCGTGGATGCCGTAAATCATTTCACTCATTGATGATTCTCATAATAGGTATTTCCCCCTCTCCCCAGTGGGGAGAGGGTCAGGGTGAGGGGAGAATTTACTCCGCCTGCTGTTTCTTCGCTGCGCGCTTCGCTTTGGTCGCAGCAGCAATTTTCTGCGTTTTCGCGGACGGCTTTTTCGCCTTGCGAGCCTCTTTCTTCGCCGCTTTTGGCTTCTGCTTTTTCTCACCGCGGAAGGCGCTGTCTGGCTCGAAGTTCACTTTCTTACCCGCCTGACGACGTTTGCCGCTCGCGTTGCCGTTACCGCCTTTTTTCGCCTTCTCACGCGCGGTTTTACCTACGTTGCGCGGCGCGCGCTCGCTGGAGATCAGACTGAAGTCAATCTTACGCTCGTCCATGTTGACGGCTTCGACTTTCACTTCCACCCGGTCGCCAAGGCGATAGGTCTGTCCACCCGACTCACCAATCAGGCGCTGTCCAACCTGGTCGAAACGATAATAGTCGTTATCGAGGCTGGAGACATGCACCAGACCGTCGATAAACAGCTCGTCAAGGCGAACAAAGAAACCAAACCCGGTCACGCTGGCGATAACACCTTTGAAAATGTTACCGACCTGATCCAGCATAAAGTCGCATTTCAGCCAGTCAGAGACTTCGCGCGTCGCTTCATCGGCACGGCGTTCGGTCATGGAACAGTGCTGGCCAAGCTGCAGCATCTCTTCCATTGAATAGTGGTACCCGCCGGTTTCAGTCGTGTTACCTTTATGGCCCTGCTCCTGCGCCAGCAGATACTTGATCGCACGGTGCAAAGACAGGTCCGGATAACGGCGGATCGGCGATGTAAAGTGCGCGTAAGACTGCAGCGCCAGACCGAAGTGACCACGGTTTTCCGGGTCGTAAATTGCCTGCTTCATGGAGCGCAGCAGCATAGTCTGCAGCATTTCTGCATCCGGACGATCGCCAATGGATTCCAGCAGCTCAGCATAATCGCGCGGCTCTGGCTTGTTACCGCCAGGCAGCTCCAGACCGAGTTCAGCCAGTACGGAGCGGAACGCGGTAATGGCTTCCGTCGACGGTTTATCGTGGATACGGAACAGCGCCGGCTCTTTAGCTTTCTCGACAAAACGGGCCGCCGAGATGTTCGCCAGGATCATACACTCTTCGATCAGCTTATGCGCATCGTTACGCTGGGTCTGTTCAATACGCTCAATGCGGCGTTCAGCGTTGAAAATGAACTTCGCCTCTTCGCTCTCAAACGAGATCCCGCCACGCTCTTCGCGCGCCTGATCCAGCGTTTTGTAGAGGTTATGCAACTCTTCGATGTGCTTCACCAGCGGCGCATACTGTTCACGCAGGTCCTGATCGCCCTGCAGCATATGCCAGACCTTGGTGTAGGTCAGACGCGCATGGGAGCTCATTACCGCTTCGTAGAATTTATAACCGGTTAAGCGACCTTTACTGGAGATGGTCATCTCGCAAACCATACACAGGCGATCAACCTGCGGGTTCAGGGAACAGAGGCCGTTGGAGAGCACTTCCGGCAGCATCGGTACCACCTGAGACGGGAAGTAAACCGACGTACCACGGCTGCGCGCTTCGTTATCGAGCGGCGTATGGGGACGAACGTAATAGCTCACGTCGGCGATAGCAACCCACAGACGCCAGCCGCCGCCACGTTTTTTCTCGCAGTATACGGCGTCATCGAAGTCGCGGGCATCTTCACCATCAATGGTGACCAGCGGCAAACTGCGGAGATCCACGCGTCCCGCTTTGGACTCTTCCGGCACCTCTTCCTTCAGACCCACAATCTGCTCTTCAACCGCTTTTGGCCAGATGTAAGGGATCTCATGCGTACGCAGGGCCATATCAACAGCCATGCCGGTACCCATGTTATCGCCCAGCACTTCGACGATTTTACCTACCGCTTTGGTGCGACGCGTTGGACGTTGGGTAAGCTCCACTACTACCACAAAGCCCATGCGCGCGCCCATCACCTCTTCAGGCGGGATCAGGATATCGAAGCTCAGACGGCTGTCATCCGGTACCACAAAGCCTACACCGGCATCGGTAAAGTAGCGGCCAACGATCTGGCTGGTTTTTGGCACCAACACGCGAACCACGCGTGCTTCGCGGCGGCCTTTACGATCGGCACCCAGCGGCTGCGCCAGGATCTGGTCGCCGTGAATACACATTTTCATCTGTTCGGATGAGAGGTAGAGGTCGTCTTTGCGGCCCTCTACGCGCAAAAAACCGTAACCGTCGCGGTGACCAATGACGGTCCCTTTCAACAGGTCGAGGCGTTCTGGCAGCGCATAGCACTGGCGACGGGTAAAGACCAATTGCCCGTCGCGCTCCATGGCGCGCAGGCGGCGGCGAAGGGCTTCAGTTTGCTCTTCACCTTCAATGTTTAATTCAACAGCAAGTTCTTCACGATTGGCGGGTTTTTCGCGTTTTGTTAAGTGTTCAATGATGAACTCGCGGCTGGGGATAGGATTCGCGTATTTTTCAGCTTCGCGTTCCTGGAAAGGATCATGTGACATATCGGTTCCTCCGTTGTCAGCTCCGGTGGAAATTTTCTTCATTCCACCAGCAATAATTTATAAAGCGGTTGATTCTCTTCAACCAAATCGGCCAGCGTGTAGTTATCCAGTTCCTTAAGAAAACTTTGCACGGCCAGAGAAAGCGCCTGTTTCAGGCGACAAGCGGGTGTAATGTGGCAGAACTCACTGCTGCAGTTCACCAGAGACAAAGGCTCCAGTTCACGCACCACATCCCCAATACGAATACTTTGCGCCGGTTTACCGAGACGGATCCCACCATTTTTCCCGCGGACGGCAGCAACGTATCCGGCACGACTAAGTTGATTGATTATTTTGACCATATGATTACGGGACACGCCGTAGACCTCTGTCACTTCAGAGATACTGGTCATTTTCCCATCGGGTAACGACGCCATGTAGATTAGCGCGCGTAAGCCGTAATCGGTGAAACTTGTTAACTGCACATCAACCTCAGGAAAAAAGGGAAAACGCGGTAAAACCGCAGAGATATTCATTAATGATGATAAACCAGCCAGATAGTTAGGGGCTAATTTATTTGACAGACGGGGCGAAAAAGCGGATATCCAGGAGCGGTCGCCGGATGGCGCTACGCTTATCCGGCCTACGGGTTTTCCCGCAGGCCAGCAGTCACGAAGATTATGCGTCGAACGGGTCGCGCAGGATCATCGTTTCAGTACGATCCGGGCCGGTAGAGATAATGTCGATCGGCACTTCGGTCAGTTCTTCAATGCGCTTGATGTAATCCAGCGCTGCCTGTGGCAGGCCGCTACGCTCTTTCACACCGAAAGTGGTCTCAGACCAGCCTGGCATGGTTTCGTAGATTGGCTCGATACCTTCCCAGTCATCAGCAGCCAGCGGAGTGGTGGTCACTTCACGGCCATCCGGCATGCGGTAACCGACGCAGATTTTCACCTCTTTCAGGCCGTCCAGGACGTCCAGTTTGGTCAGGCAGAAGCCAGACAGGGAGTTGATCTGCACTGCACGACGCACAGCCACTGCATCCAGCCAGCCGGTACGACGACGACGACCGGTGGTCGCGCCAAACTCGTTACCTTGCTTGCACAGGAACTCGCCGGTTTCATCAAACAGCTCGGTCGGGAATGGACCCGCACCCACGCGAGTGGAGTACGCTTTGATGATGCCCAGAACGTAATCCACATAACGTGGACCCAGGCCAGAGCCGGTCGCCACGCCACCTGCGGTGGTGTTAGAGGAAGTTACGTACGGATAGGTACCGTGGTCGATATCCAGCAGCGTACCCTGCGCACCTTCGAACATGACGAAATCGCCACGCTTGCGCGCCTGGTCCAGCAGATCGGACACATCAACTACCATGCCGGTCAGAATGTCTGCAATCGCCATGACATCATCCAGCACTTTCTGGTAGTCAACAGCGTCTGCTTTGTAGAAGTTCACCAGCTGGAAGTTGTGATATTCCATCACTTCTTTCAGTTTTTCAGCGAAGGTGGCTTTATCGAACAGGTCGCCCACGCGCAGACCGCGACGAGCCACTTTGTCTTCATAAGCCGGGCCGATACCACGACCGGTGGTGCCGATCGCTTTCGCGCCACGCGCTTTTTCACGCGCAACGTCCAGCGCCACGTGATAATCAAGGATCAGCGGGCAGGCTTCGGAGAGCAGCAGACGCTCGCGAACCGGGATACCACGGTCTTCCAGACCTTTCATCTCTTTCATCAGCGCAGCCGGAGACAGCACTACGCCGTTACCGATGATGCTGGTGACGTTTTCGCGGAGAATGCCTGATGGAATAAGATGGAGGACGGTTTTTTCACCGTTGATTACGAGAGTATGGCCTGCGTTGTGACCGCCCTGGTAGCGTACAACATATTTAGCCCGTTCAGTCAGAAGATCAACAATCTTCCCTTTACCTTCGTCACCCCATTGGGTGCCCAGTACGACGACGTTGTTACCCATTTTTTTCAAAATCACCGTTTGCTTAAAAATGGATTCTACCATCGCTTTTTCAGATATACAGCACTTTTTGACCCCAAAATATGCCAAAACCGATCACTTTTTGATCAGCCAATCGTTTTCCTCAACATGTAGTAGATAACAATACCAGCAACCACAAGACCGCCGCCGAATCGGCGCAAAATATTATCCGGCAACTGGCTCAGGGTGGCGATCATGCGACGCCAGGCGCGCGGATAGAGCATCGGGCCCAGGCCTTCCAGGACTAAAACCAGCGCCAGTGCCAGCCAGATCGTTGAATTCATTTTTAATCCTTATAAAAGAAAACCACCGCTCCGTTAAGAGCGGTGGTTTGAATACTCAAACGAGACTGAGTTTATCGCGTTGCGTTAGTCGGCGTCTTCATATAACGGAAGAAATCGCTGTCCGGGCTGAGCACCATCACATCCTGGTTGCTCTGGAAGCTATTCTCGTAAGCACGCAGGCTACGGATAAAGGCGTAGAAGTCTGGATCCTGGCTAAACGCATCGGCGAACAGTTTCGCGGCTTCCGCATCACCTTCACCACGCAGGATACGGCCCTGACGCTCAGATTCCGCCAGCGTCTTGGTCACTTCGTAGTCCGCGGCTGCACGCAGTTTTTCCGCTTCTTCCTGACCCTGTGAACGGTGACGACGGGCTACCGCTTCACGCTCGGCGCGCATACGGTTGTAAATCGCCTCAGACACTTCCGCCGGCAGGTTGATCTGCTTAATACGCACATCCACCACTTCGATACCCAGCGCAGCCATACTGTTCGGGTTGATTACAGGCACTTTACCATTGGTTTCAGCCTGAACACGTTCCGCCGCTTTAGCAATTGCATCGTCCGCTGCTGGCGTTTCAACTTCGTCTTCCGTACCCGCGGTGCCGGAGTTCAGCGCATCGCGCACTTCCAGCGTCAGACGACCACGAGAGTCGGTCACGATGTCTTTCACATCCAGACGACCAATCTCAGAACGCAGACGGTCAGAGAATTTACGTTTCAACAGCACTTCCGCCTGAGAAACATCACCGCCGCCCGTTGCCAGGAAGTAACGGCTGAAATCACTGATACGCCACTTGATATAAGAGTCAACGATCAGGTCTTTCTTCTCTTTGGTCACGAAACGGTCGGCCTGGTTATCCATGGTCTGGATACGCGCATCAAGCGTCTTCACTGACTGGATAAAAGGAACCTTGAAGTGCAGACCCGGCTCATAAATCACCGGACGCTTGTCACTGTCACGGACGACGCTGCTGAACTGGAACTTAATCCCGCGCTCGCCCTCTTTCACCACAAAGATAGAGGTATAAAGTACGACCAGTACGATGACGATGATCGCAATAACTGACTTACGCATCCTTATTCCCCCTGACGCTGGTAGTCGTTACGCTGCGCGTTAGCACGGCGTTGGTCCATAATGTCACCATCGTTCGAAGAAGGCGTGGTTGTTGCGCTGGAGCTACCGGACGATGCAGGTGGCAGACGCAGCAGGTTATTCGCACCGCTGTTATCTTTTGCTGCCGGTGCAGAACCGCCTTTCAGCATCTGATCCAGCGGCAGTACCATCAGGTTTCCACCTTTGCTGTCGTTAACCAGCACTTTACGTGTATGGCTCAGCACTTTTTCCATGGTTTCGATATAGAGACGCTCGCGGGTAATTTCCGGAGCCGCTTTATATTCCGGCAGGATTTTCGCGAAACGTGCCACTTCACCCTGCGCTTCCAGGATGGTCTGGGTCTTATACGCGCGTGCTTCTTCAAGAATACGCTGCGCCTGACCGTTAGCACGTGGCTGAACTTCGTTGGCGTACGCTTCCGCTTCACGGATGTACTGCTGTTCGTTCTCACGCGCGGCAATCGCGTCATCAAACGCGGCTTTCACCTCTTCCGGCGGACGAGCAGCCTGGAAGTTGACGTCCAGCAGGGTGATACCCATGTTGTACGGACGAATGGTCTCTTCCAGCTCACGCTGGGTATCGCTACGAATAACGGTACGACCTTCAGTCAGAATGCGGTCCATGGTGTATTTACCGATCACGCCACGCAAGGCGCTGTCGGTCGCCTGACGCAGGCTGTCATCGGCACTGGTCACGCTAAACAGATAACGTTCTGGGTCCGTAACACGATATTGCACGTTCATCTCAACGCGCACTACGTTCTCATCAGAGGTCAGCATCACGCCGGAAGCGGCCAGCTCACGCACCGACTCCACGTTCACAGCAGTGACGTCGTCAATGAAGGTCGGTTTCCAGTTCAGGCCCGGCTCAACCAGATGGCTGAACTTACCAAAACGGGTAACCACGCCGCGCTCGGCTTCTTTAATGGTGTAGAACCCGCTGGCAGCCCAGATGATGACCACGGCAGCGGCCACAATGCCCACGATGCGACCACCCATTTGCGGGCGCGGGCCCTGGGTAGAATTGCCACCCGAGCCAGACCCTTTTCCTCCACCAAGCCCACCAAGCTTCTTGCTTAGCTTGCGGAAGATATCATCCAGATCCGGCGGCCCCTGATCGCGACCACCTTTGTTGCCATTTCCCCCAGAGTTGCCGCCTTGATTATTGCTGCTTCCCCACGGGTCGCGGTCCTGTCCGTTATTACCGGGCTGATTCCACGCCATGTATATGCTCCATATTTGTTATGCAAGGGCGAATTATTCAGGCATCCCCTTTCCGATCAGACGATATAGCCGACCAGCGCAGGTTCTTGTTTACAGAGGCGACGCCAGTCAACGATCGGCATACGCACCTGCATCCCCACGCTGCCGTCATCCTCCATCCACTCTTTTTCTATCGCCTGAAGCTGATAAAACCGGCTGCGCAGCCTGCCTTCCTGTGGTGGCAGTCGCAGCGTGTGCTGGGCTACCTCACCGGAAAGACGTTCTGTCAAAGCCTGGAAAAGCAGTGGCACGCCAATACCGGTCTGGGCGGAAAGCCAGACCCGAATTGGTTTGTTCTCTTCATCACGATCGATACGCGGCTCAAAATCATCCAGCATGTCGATCTTGTTCATCACCAACAGCGTTGGGATCTCGTGGGCCTCGATCTCTTCGAGCACCACATTCACCGCGTCGATGTTTTCCTGCACGCGGACATCTGCAGCATCAATCACGTGCAGCAGCAGGGTCGCCTGACGCGTCTCCTGCAGGGTGGCTTTAAACGCGGCCACCAGATCATGCGGCAGGTGGCGGATAAACCCTACGGTATCCGCCAGCACGGTTTCACCCACATCCGCCACGTCGATACGACGCAACGTTGGGTCCAGGGTCGCAAACAGCTGGTCTGCGGCATAGACCTGGGCCTCGGTAATCTGGTTAAACAGGGTGGATTTACCGGCGTTGGTATACCCCACCAGCGACACCGTCGGGATGTCGGCTTTCGTACGCGCCCGACGTCCCTGCTCACGCTGTTTCTCGACTCTTTCCAGACGAGAGAGGATCTGGGTAATACGGCCGCGCAGCAAACGGCGGTCGGTTTCGAGCTGGGTTTCACCCGGACCGCGCAAACCAATCCCGCCTTTTTGTCGTTCAAGGTGGGTCCAGCCACGTACAAGACGCGTGGCCAGATGGCGCAGCTGCGCCAGCTCAACCTGCAGCTTACCCTCGTGGGTACGTGCACGCTGAGCAAAAATATCTAAAATCAACCCCGTGCGATCGATAACACGGCATTCGCAAAGCGCTTCCAGGTTACGCTCCTGAGCCGGAGACAGCGCATGATCAAACAACACGACTGACGCACCGGTTGCTTTTACGGCATCCGCAATTTCTACTGCTTTACCTTCACCAACAAAATACTTTGGGTGCGGCGCTTTACGGCTACCGGTAATCACCTGCATTGCTTCGACACCGGCGGAAGAGACCAGAGATTCAAACTCCTGGAGGTCTTCCATATCTTTGTCTTGCGAAAAATAGATGTGTACCAGCACCGCCTGCTCACCGGCATCATAACGGTCAAACAAGCGTAAAACCCTCTAAAAATATCAGCGGGGAACGCAGGATCCCTGGCTCCCCGTGTGGATAACAGTGCGAAACCTTATTCGGTCTCGTCGCTGTCCTGCGCAGGAGCAGAAGAACCCTGCGCGTTGCTGCCATGATGGTAGTTACTACCAGTGCCGCCGCCAGCGTTATTGCTGTGATGAGATACCGGACGGGACGGAACAACAGTAGAAATAGCGTGCTTGTAGACCATCTGGCTGACCGTGTTTTTCAACAGGATCACGAACTGATCGAAAGACTCAATCTGACCTTGCAGCTTAATACCATTCACCAAATAAATAGAAACTGGAACACGTTCCCGACGCAATGCGTTCAGGAACGGATCTTGTAAAGATTGCCCCTTAGCCATTCTATCTTTTCCTTATATGCTTGTTTTGTACTTAGAACCTTGCGATTCTGAAAAATTGCGCACGATACGTCTCAATTGTACACATTCAGTGAGCGATATCACCAATAACCTCAATCACTTCGTTTAGCGCCTGTTGCGGTTTTTCGCTGTCTAACCAGTGAACCCCTTCCCAACCGCGCAACCAGGTGATCTGGCGCTTCGCTAACTGTCTCGTGGCGCAAACACCTCTATAAACCATTTCATCATATGAAATCTCGCCTTCAAGATATGACCACATCTGGCGGTATCCCACACAACGAACGGAAGGCATGTCCGTATGCAAATCTCCACGGGCAAATAACGCCCGCACTTCTGCTTCAAAATCTGAAGCCAACATCTGATGAAAACGCTGCTCAATTCGTTGATGGAGCAGTTCACGGCTCGCCGGGGCGATAGCGAACTGATGCACCTGATACGGCAGAGCGTCTCCTGACGTTTGCGTCAGTTCCGTTAAAGTTTTACCCGAAATGAAAAAAACTTCCAGTGCCCGGGAAAGCCTTTGCGGATCATTTGGATGGATCCGTGCTGCGGCAACCGGGTCAATCTCTGCCAGTTGCTGATGCAAAACGTCCCATCCCTGCTCTGCCGCCTGCTGTTCAATTTTTGCTCTTATTTCAGGGTCCGCCGATGGCAGAGGAGAGAGCCCCTCCAGCAACGCCTTGAAATAGAGCATGGTGCCGCCAACCAACAGCGGTATACGTCCCGCCGCCGTTATCTCGGCCATCTCAGCTAAGGCATCGCGGCGAAAATCCGCTGCGGAGTAGGCCTGCGCCGGGTCGAGAATGTCCAGCAAACGATGCGGAGCCGCGCGCAGTTCGGCTGCGTCGGGCTTCGCCGTGCCAATGTCCATTCCTCGGTAGATGAGGGCAGAATCGACACTAATCAACTCTACGGGCAAAACTTTACGTAGCTCAATGGCTAACGCCGTTTTGCCGGAGGCCGTAGGGCCCATCAAAAAAATCGCCTTAGGCAGGCTCGCCTTACTGACATCAATCATCTTTAAGGGCAGTCATCGCCGTTTGTAAATCAACAGGTTGTAATAATCCACCCGGCGGTGCTTTCACCAGATGCGGGCAAAGGCGTTCCACCTCTGCCAGCACGCTAATCGCCTGCGCCATACTCCACGGTGTATGATCACTGGCCAAATGGCGGGCGATCCACTGCGCAGTGTTGGCGGCATCAAACGTTGTTTGTTGCGCCAGGTAGCCTATCAGTTCAGGAATCAAGTTTTGTAAATTTTGTTGGCGTAAGGGTAAAGGCACTGCGCGAATTGTCACATGCTGTGATTCCAGTACCATTTCAATCCCCATCTGCGCCAGTTGGGCCTCTGCGCGCTGCAGTACCCTTGTTTCTTCAGTGGATATTTTTAGTCGAACCGGGATCAAAAGCGGTTGCGCACAAGCCGCGTTTTCTCCCGGGGTCAGTTGCACCTGTTTTAGCCAGCGTTCAGCAACCGGCAGGGCCAGGAGCATGAGCTTGCCCTCGCGTTCGAGTAACGCCATATCCGGCGCAATAATCGTCAGCACCCGGCCAAAGCTCTGACTATGTCCTTCCAGCGAAGGCGCTTGTACCTCACTGTGCTCTTTACGCGTGACTGCGGGGGTTTCCAGCAGTTTACGGTACAACGCCCCCTGCTGCTTTTGATAGCCGGGCTGAGCGTTGGGATAGTTCGCACCGGTGGGTCGCTGCGCGCTTCCTGCCGACGAGAAACGTGGCGCTTCCGGTTCACGCGCGACAGCTGGCTCGGCAAAATGGTTACGCCCCGCCGCAACACGGTTTTCCGGTATTGGACGCGGAGCGGACTCTTCTTTTTCCAGCGGCAGCGTGGGTTCAACCTGCTGCTGCAAAACGCTCAGCACGCCCTGATAGATGAAATCGTGCACCAGCCGCGACTGATGGAACCGAACTTCATGCTTGGCAGGATGGACGTTAACATCAACCTGATACGGGTCGATTTCCAGATAAAGCACAAACGCAGGCTGCTGATCCGCGCCGAGCTTATCTTCACAGGCCTGACGAATGGCGTGGTTGATCAGACGGTCGCGCATCATGCGGCCGTTTACGTAGCAATACTGGATCTCCGCGAAGGCGGCGCTGCTGGCGTTCGGGTCGGCAACCCAACCGCGTAAGGCCAAATCACCGTGCTGCCATTCAATGGCCAGCGCCTGTTCCAGAAACGGCGTACCGCAGATTGCCCCCAGACGACGCTCTTTCTGCCCGCCCTCCGCTACTGCGCGGTACTGGCGCATCACCTTGCCGTTGTGGCTGAGGTTGATGGTGACATCGAAACGCGCCAGCGCGATACGGCGGATAATCTCATCGATATGACCGAATTCGGTCTTCTCGGTGCGCATAAACTTACGGCGGGCGGGAGTGTTGTAGAAAAGGTCTAATACTTCGAGCGTCGTGCCAACAGGATGCGCCGCAGGTTTAATCGTGACGTCCATATCGCGCCCTTCGGCATAGGCCTGCCAGGCTTCCTGCTGTTCGGCCGTTCGGGAGGTCAGCGTTAAACGGGAAACAGAGCTGATACTGGCCAGCGCCTCGCCGCGAAACCCGAGGCTGATGATCGCTTCCAGGTCGTCCAGAGAGGCGATTTTACTGGTCGCGTGACGCGCCAGCGCCAGCGCCAGCTCCTCTTTTTTGATACCGCACCCGTTGTCCCGAATGCGAATCAGCTTTGCGCCACCACGTTCGATATCAATATCGATGCGGGTGGCTCCCGCATCAAGACTGTTTTCGACCAGCTCCTTCACCACCGACGCAGGGCGCTCCACCACCTCACCGGCGGCGATTTGGTTCGCAAGCTGCGGCGGTAGAACCTGAATCGGCATGAATTCTCCTTAGTTGGTCGCGGTCATCTCACCCGGCAGCACGGCGCTGGCCGTCTGGGCTGCACCGCCCTGCGGAGCAGACTGCAGCGGATGAGCCTCAAAATATTTACGCAGACCGTTATAAATCGCTTCGGCAATTTGCTGCTGATAGCTGTCGCTGCCCAGCAAACGCTCTTCGCTGTTATTACTGATAAAGCCCGTTTCCACGAGGATCGATGGAATGTCCGGCGAACGCAGAACCCCAAGGCTCGCATGCTCCGGACGGCGTTTATGCAATGCCCCGATGCCTTGCAGCTGATTCAGTACGTTGGTGGCGACATCATACCCGACGCGCTGAGAATGACCGAACTGTAAATCGAGCACCGCCTGGCTGAGATACGGGTCAGACTGGCTGTTGGCCAGCACATCGCCCGCCCCACCCAACAGTTCGGACTGCTTCTCATGCTCTTCAAGCCAGTTAGCCATTTCACTGTTCGCCCGACGGTTTGACAGCACCCACACCGATGCCCCCGTGGCGTTACGGTTTGGCGCGGCATCCGCATGAATGGAAACCAGGAAGTTAGCATTTTGTTTACGCGCCACGTCTGAGCGTCCCATCACGGAGATAAAATAATCGCCGTCACGGGTCAATACGCCTTTAAACATCGGGTCATCGTTCAACAGCGTCCGTAGCTTACGGGCAATGGCGATGGTCACGTTTTTCTCGCGCGTACCACCTGGACCAATTGCACCAGGATCCTGCCCGCCATGACCGGCATCAATGGCGATAATCACTTTATCACCGCTGACCACCCGACGCGCGCTGGCCGCCGGGCGCGTCACGGTATTACTGCTGGTAACGCCGGTGATGCGATCGTTGTCGGTTTTAAACGGATTCCGCGCAGGTTCAGACGGGCGCGGGGTATAAACCGGCTCTTCCACCCGTTTCGCCACAACCGGCGGCGGCGGCGGTGGCGGTGGCGGAGGCGCATCGGCATTGATGGTAAAGACCACCGTATAATTCGCGCCGTTTTGCTGCTTCACCGCCCGCGTTTTACCCTTTTCGGTCAGATCGACCACCAGGCGCAATGACTGACTGTCTTTTGGCGTACCGGAACGAATACTTTTGACCAGGTTGTTACCGCTGAACTGCAAGGGCAACCCCTGGATCACACCCGTCTGTTTGATATCCAGCGCCACGCTGCGGCTGTCTGGTTGAGAAAAAGCATATTCAGGGTCGCCCATAAAACTGAACGTGATCCGGGCCTGACTCTCCCCGTTCGACACCTGAATATCCGAGAGGCTTGCCGCACCAGCCTGCGCGCACAGCAGCACTGTGGCAGCCAATAACCAACCTTTAACGCGATTTATCATCCCGTCATCCCTACGCTCAACCGGCTAAACGCGCCAGTAAGGAACTGCCTGATGAGGAAACAGCACTGATGCGCGCCTCACGCCCTTGTGCCTGGTAATCTAAGTGAATTTCGACATCCGGGTCAGGCAACACACCCGCACCTTGTTGCGGCCACTCCACCAGGCAGATGGCATCATTGGCAAAATAATCACGGATCCCCATAAATTCCAGCTCCTCAGGATCCGCAAGTCGGTATAAATCGAAGTGATACACCATGAGATTTTCAAGAGTGTACGGTTCTACCAGCGTGTAGGTTGGGCTTTTCACATTCCCGTTATGGCCTAACGCCTGCAAAAAACCCCGGCTGAAGGTGGTTTTACCCGCACCTAAATCACCATAAAGATAAATGACAGTCGCCCCCTGACAGGCCTGCGCCACGCGCTTGCCGAGTTCTAAAGTGGCTTGTTCATCAGGTAAAGGAATCGCTCGATTAGTCATTTTCTACGTCAATCACATCCGGGTTAACAACACGCCGCAGCGTGCAAAAAAGATCGGTGGCCAGCATACCGCGTGTGCCATACCGTGCAGCCAGGCTGTCAGCCGCCGCACCGTGAGCCACGCAGCCGGCACAGGCTGCATCATAAAGGGGAAGTTTCTGCCCGAGCAATGCGCCGATGATGCCTGAAAGCACATCGCCCATTCCGCCACTCGCCATGCCCGCATTTCCGGCATCAATAATGCCCAGTGCCTCATCGCTTGCGATGACGGTTCCCGCCCCTTTGAGAACGGCAACACCTCCGTAACGTTTTACCAGACGGCGAGCAGAAAGTAAGCGATCGCTTTCAATTTCTGCCACGCTGCAGTTAAGCAGCCGCGCGGCTTCGCCGGGGTGTGGCGTCAGGATGCGATTGTGACGCTTATCCGGGTTGATTGCCAGAAGGTTCAGCGCATCGGCATCCCAGAGCATCGGTTTACGAAAATTCTCGACCTTTTGCAGAGCCTGCTTACCCCAGGCCTGTTGCCCGAGTCCCGGGCCAATCACCACCACATCCGCCCACTCAAGACTCTCTTCAAGGGTCTGCTGCGTAAGCTCATGCACCATCAGCTCTGGTCGGGCCGTAATGATGGGCGGGATATTTTCACTGCGCGTCAGCACCCGGACCAGCCCCGCACCGCTACGCAACGCAGCTTCCCCCGTCATCCGGATTGCGCCAGCAGTGCCGTGATCGCCGCCAATGATGACCAGCCTGCCGTGGTCGCCCTTGTGCGACGTTGGCCGACGCGGCGGCAGCCAGTGGCTAAGTTGAGTAGCATCAAAGCGGGAAAGGTGTATCTCCTGCCCGGCAAGCCAGCTCTCCAGCCCCAGGGCGTTATGGTGCAACGAGCCCACCACATCCCTCGCTTTCCCGGTGAGTAACCCGGGCTTCAGGGCAATAAACGTGACAGTATGCGCGGCCTGGATCACCGCTCCTGGCGTCGCACCGGTTTCCGCCAACAGACCAGAGGGAATATCCAGTGCCACCACCGGCGCGGTATGGGCATTGGCGCGCGCAATCAGAGCGGCTACGTTATCACGGGGCGCACTACGTAACCCGGTGCCCAGCAGACCATCAACAATCAGATCAACATCCTCTGGCCAGACGATATCGGATGCATGAATCACTCCGCCTGCATTCAGCCAGGCTTCCCGCGCGGCGCTGGCTTCTTCCGGCAGCGGCTTATCGCTCTCCAGCGCCAGTAACGTAACGCGGAGACCTGCCGCGACCGCCAGCCGGGCGACAACGTAACCATCGCCGCCGTTATTGCCGTGTCCGCATAAAATGAGCCAGTGGCCGGATTGCGGATACGCACTGCGGGCAATGTTGAATGCCGCCTCGCCCGCCCGTTGCATGAGCTCATAAAGGGTAATGCCAAGACTGTCTGCGGCCTCTTTTTCGGCGCGTCTGAGGTCATCCGCATGCCAGATGGAATGTGGTATACTTGCGGGGTTTTTCTTCAGAGTATGGTCCGTCATGTCACAGCCCCTCGATCTCAATCAGTTAGCGCAAAAAATAAAACAGTGGGGTGCTGAACTGGGCTTCCAGAAGGTGGGGATCACCGACACCGATCTCTCCGCCAGCGAGCCAAAACTGCAGGCCTGGCTGGATAAACAATACCACGGCGAAATGGAGTGGATGGCGCGTCACGGCATGATGCGGGCCCGTCCACACGAGCTGTTGCCGGGTACGTTACGCGTTATCAGCGTACGCATGAATTATCTTCCCGCCAACGCGGCTTTTGCGCGTACGTTAAAAAATCCCTCTCTCGGTTACGTTAGCCGGTATGCCCTGGGGCGTGATTACCATAAGCTTCTGCGTAACCGACTAAAAAAACTCGGCGAAACTATTCAGCAGCACTGTGTTTCGCTGAATTTTAGACCGTTTGTCGACTCCGCGCCTGTTCTTGAGCGCCCTATCGCTGAAAAAGCCGGGCTTGGCTGGACTGGTAAGCACTCACTTATTCTGAGCCGCGACGCAGGATCGTTCTTTTTCCTTGGTGAACTGCTGATTGATTTACCGCTGCCGGTAGACGGCCCGGTAGAAGAAGGCTGTGGGCGCTGCGTGGCCTGTATGACTATCTGCCCGACGAGCGCTATCGTTGAGCCCTATACGGTGGATGCACGACGCTGCATCTCTTACCTCACCATCGAACTGGAAGGGGCGATCCCTGAAGAATTCCGGCCGCTTATCGGCAATCGCATCTACGGCTGCGACGACTGTCAGTTAATTTGCCCGTGGAACCGCTACTCGCAACTCACGGACGAAGAGGATTTTAGCCCGCGTAAGGCGCTGCATGCGCCACAGCTCATTGAACTGTTTGCCTGGAGTGAAGCCTGGTTCCTGAAAGTGACGGAAGGTTCGGCCATTCGCCGTATTGGCCATCTGCGCTGGCTGCGTAATGTCGCCGTTGCGCTGGGAAATGCCCCGTGGGATGAAGCGAATATCCGGGCGCTTGAGAGCCGTAGAGGTGAGCACCCACTTCTCGACGAACACATAGAATGGGCGATTGCGCAGCAAATCGAGAAGCGAAATGCCTGCGTGGTTGAGGTACAACCACCGCAAAAACAACGCCTGGTGAGAGTGATAGAAAAAGGGCTTCCGCGGGATGCGTGAACTATTCACAGCCTGTGAATAAAATTACAAACTCAAGCAGCATCAGGGCTGGAGATGAGGTCAAGTGATCTCAATAACATTTTGAAATCAAATTTTCTCAAGAATATACAGCAAGTTACAGAGATACTATTCACCCTGCTAACTTTTTACACGGTTTCGGCCACACCCAAAATCTGTGGATAACTCTGTTTACAAGAGTATTTCGGAAGTAATATAAAACGTCCCCAACGAATCTTATCGCTGTGGATATTTTTGATATCAAGAAGAATTTGGAGCGGGAAACGAGACTC